>NZ_JBYSWB010000001.1:0-151870 GCF_058986725.1 Pseudomonas sp. GW821-FHT01A09 | reverse complement strand
GTTTGCGTCCTTTTTTTTGGCGGGCCTCTTTTTCGGGGGCAACCCCCCCCGCTACACAGGCAGTAGATCAGCAAACTCGCGCGATGGCCTCGGCGACCAGCTTGACGTTGCCCGCATTGAGCCCCGCCAGGCACATGCGCCCGCTGTCGATCAGGTAGATGCCACATTCGCGGCGCAGATGGGCGACCTGCTCGGCGCTCAAACCGGTGTAGCTGAACATGCCCTTCTGGCGCAGCAGATAATCATGCCGACCGTCCGGGAACACGTCACGCAGCAGCGAAGCCAGCTGGCTGCGCATGGAGCCGATGCGTACGCGCATCTCTTCCACTTCGGCCAGCCACTGGGTACGCAGCGCTTCATCGTTGAGCACGATGCTGACCAGGCGCGCGCCATGGCTGGGCGGGCTGGAGTAATTGCGTCGCACGGTTGCCTTCAACTGCCCGTGGACATTGGCCGCGACCTTGGCGTTGGCGCACACCACCGACAGACCGCCGACGCGCTCGCCGTAGAGCGAGAAGATCTTGGAGAACGAGTTGCTCACCACCAGGGTCAAGCCCGCGGCGGTCATGGCGCGAATAGCGTAGGCGTCCTGCGCCATGCCGTCGCCGAAACCCTGATAGGCGGTATCGAGGAACGGGATCAGCTCGCGCGCCGCCAGCACCTTGATCACTTCATCCCACTGCGCCGGCAGCAGGTCGGCGCCAGTCGGGTTGTGGCAGCACGGGTGCAACAGCACCACGCTGCGGGCCGGCAAGGTTGCCAGCGCCTCGAGCATGGCGGCAAAGGCCACGCCGCCGGTGCTCGGGTCGAAGTACGGATAGCTGTTGACGCTGAAGCCGGCACCGGCGAACAGCGCATAGTGGTTCTCCCAGGTAGGATCGCTGACCCACACCTGCGACTCTGGGAAATACTGCCGCAGAAAATCCGCGCCGACTTTCAACGCGCCGGAGCCACCGACCGTCTGGATCGTGGCCACGCGGCCTTCGCCCAGCGCTGGCGACTGATCGCCGAACAGCAGGCGTTGCACCTGCGTGCAATAGTCCGTCAACCCTTCCATCGGCAGATACAGCGCCGGGCGCTCACCCTGGGCGAGCAGGCGGCGATGGGCCTCGGCCACCGACGGCAAGGTCGGAATGCGGCCCTCGGCGTCGTAATACAAGCCAATGCTGAGGTTGACCTTGCTGGCGCGGGTATCGGCCTGGTAGGTCTCCATCAACGACAGGATCGGATCGCCAGCGTAGGAGTTGACGTGGTCAAGCATACAAATAGCTCCAGCAAAAAGAGGCGGACATCAGGCGTGGTACCGGCCCGAACGGTGATTAAGGGCAATGATCAGGTTGATCAGCACGGCGCCGAGCACCGAGATGGCCAGCATCGGCCACGACACGATGGTCAACGATAGCAGCAGGATGAGCACATCGGCGCCCATCTGCAGCCAGCCGGCGCGCCAGCCGAAACGGGCCTGGAGGAACAGCGCAAGGATATTCAGCCCACCGAGGCTGGCACGGTGCCGGAAAAGCACGAGGAAGCCAACCCCCAGAATGATATTGCCGATGACGGCGGCGAACAGCGGTTGAATCTGTTGCAGGGTAATGAAGTGCTGGACCTGATCGGAGAACAGCGACACCAGGCCGATGGCGACGAAGGTCTTGAGGGTGAAGACCCAGCCCATGCGCCGGAACGCCAGGTAATAGAACGGCAGATTGAGGGTGAAGAAGGTCACGCCGAACGCATAGCCGAACGCGTAGTGCAAGTAGAGGGCGATGCCGGCGGTGCCACCGGTCATGACCCCGCCCTCGCGCGCCAGCATCAGGCCGAACGCAATCAGCAGCGTACCGACCAGCAAGGCCATGGCATCTTCGCCACGGCTGTGGGGATAGGGAGTGAGGGTTGCAGTGGTCATGGGGCGCTCGACGTGACGGGTGGACACCAGGGATGAAGACCGCAGAACGGTTAGGTCGAGCGCAAAATAGCAAACAATGCTTACTTCGTGTATCTAAATAAACGACCACGCACGAATCACGCATACAAATCAGATAAAGCGCATTTCCCGATCAAGACACCTCTCCCTCCCGTGTATTTTCTACTGCGCTACCAGCCCCGCCTCCTTCAGACGTTGCAGCACCACCGCAGTCTTCAAATGGCCGATGGTGGCGCTGCCCGACAACCTCCCCATCAAGGCGTTGAGCTCCACCAGCCCCGCCACCGCGACCTTCAAGGCGTAGTCGGCGTCTCCGGTGGTCTTGTAGGCATCGATGATCGCCGGGTCCTGTACCACGAAGGCTTCGAATGCCGCTGAAGTCTGCGGGCTGTGGCTGTTCAGGCTGACTTCGATCATCGCCACCATCTCGGTGTTCATGGCCTGGGGCGCCAGCCGCGCGTGATAGCCGAGGATCAAGCCGGCCTGTTCGAGGCTGACCCGCCGCCGCGAACACTGCGAGGCCGAAAGGCCCACCAGCTCGCTCAGATCCTGATTGCTCAAACGCCCATTGCCCTGCAGCAGGGTCAGGATCTTCAGGTCGAATTCGTCAATCGCGGTCATGGGCCTACAGCTCCTTGGCAAACGGGACGCGCAGATTACCACCTGAGCCGCCAGCGTGAATCGCCGGTTGCCGACGAATCCCGCACAGAGCAGCGCCAGCCCCAGATTGGCGCAAGGGTCGTCCACGTGCGCCAGGATGTTGCATTGAGCGGCCCGATATTCCTCGCGCCAGGCGCATGCAGTACAGTTGCCCCACCCCGCTTACAGGCCCGCAACCGCCTGTGAGCAAGGGCTTGGGCGCGTCGCGAGGCGAATTCGCCAGGTCTGCAACGCTCGCGGCAAGATTGGCAGGCAAACTGCAATAGCTGACCGAACGATCAGGTTTTATACTGCCGGCCTTCCCGGGCCGTCTGCCAACCTCATCACTGTGTTCCATTTATTACGGTGCATCGCCATGTCTCTTTCTGCTTCGACCTCACAGCCGCTGGACATCGTCATCATTGGTGCCGGCATCGGCGGGCTGTCGGCGGGCATCGCCCTGCAGCAACGTGGCCATCGCGTACGCCTGTTCGACCGCGTGCCCGACCTGACCCCTGCCGGGGCGGCCATTTCGGTATGGCCCAATGGCGTCAACGTCCTTGAAAAACTCGGCCTCGGCGCCGCGATCAAGGCGGCCAGTGGCGACATGCAGAGCATGAGCTACAGCACTCAGGACGGCGCGCTGCTCACCCGCTTCAGCCTGCAGCCGCTGTACGACACCGTGGAGCAGCAGGCCTGCCCCATCGCCCGCACCGCCTTGCAGAAAATCCTTCTGGATGGCTGTGGTCGCGACAACGTTACCCTGGGGGTCAGTTGCGAGGGCGTCGAGCCCGATGGCGATGGCGTACTGGTGAAATTCTCCGACGGCCAGCAGGTCCGGGCCGACCTGGTGGTGGCTGCCGACGGTACCCACTCGAGGTTGCGCAACTATGTGGTGGGCCGCGAGGTGCTGCGTGACTACTGTGGCTACGTCAACTGGAACGGCCGCGTCGACGCCACTGATGACCTGGCCCCCGCTACCGAGTGGACGCAATTCGTCGGCGACCACAAACGCGTGTCGCTGATGCCCATGGGCAACGGTCAGTTCTATTTCTTCTTCGATGTGCCTCTGCCGGCCGGCACCGCCAACGTTCGCGATCACTATCGTGACGAGCTGCGCAGTCATTTCAGCGGTTGGGCGGCGCCGGTGCAAAAGCTCATCGAGCGCCTGGACACCGCCATCGTCAGCCGTGTCGAAATCCACGACATGGTCCCGGTCCCCAGCTTCGTCAAGGGTCGCGTGGTGCTGCTCGGTGACGCCGCCCACCCGATGGCGCCGGACCTCGGCCAAGGCGGCTGCCAGGCCATGGAAGACGCCTGGGTGCTGGCACGTTGCCTGGAGCTGGACGCCGACAAGGTCGACAGCGCCCTCGCCCGCTACGACACAGCCCGCGCCGAGCGCACTGCGCAGATCATGCTGCGCGCCCGCGCACGCTCGCAGGTCACCCATGGCGGCGAACCGAGCGAGACTCAAGCCTGGTACGAGGAGTTGGCGCATGAAACCGGCGAGCGAGTGATTGCCGGACTGGTGAAGACCGCCACCGGCGGCGGCGACCTCCTCCTGTAGCGAGGGGGCTCGCCCCCGACAATTCGTGTCAGCGACATCACCGACACCGATCCACCGCGAATCGGGGGCAAGCCCCCTCGCTACAGGACAAACAAAAAACCCGCCTGGCATCACTGCCAGGCGGGTTTCTTTTCAGCTTCAGGGCAGGCCGCTATTACAGCGCCATGTCCTGAGCCGGCTTGCTTTCCTGCGGTGCTGCCGGCTTGGCCGGAGCAGCGCCGGCAGCCGGGTAGGCCGCCGCGTCGATCACCGGAGGCTTGGTCAGCTGCAGGACTTCAGCGGTGTAGTCCCACTCTTGCTGAACGCGCGCTGGCGAGTCATTCAGCTTGGTGCCGTAGCTCGGCACGATCTGGTGCATCTTCTCTTGCCAGGCCGGCGTCGCGACCTTGTCCTTGAAGGCTTTTTCCAGCACGTCGATCATGATCGGCGGCGCGGTCGAAGCGCCTGGCGAGGCACCCAGCAGGCCAGCGATAGTGCGATCCTGGGAGTACACGACCTCGGTACCCAGCTTCAACACACCGCCTTTCTCGGCGTCACGCTTGATGATCTGCACGCGCTGACCGGCTTGCCACAGGCGCCAGTCTTCTTTCTTCGCATGGGGGAAGTACTCTTTGAGCGCATTGAAGCGGTCGTCGTCCGACATCATCAACTGGCCAGCGAGGTACTCGATCAGCGGGTACTGCTCCACGCCTACCTTGGTCATCGGCCACACGTTGTGGGTCGTGGTGGTCGACAGCAGGTCAAGATACGAACCTTGCTTGAGGAACTTGGTGGAGAAGGTCGCGAAAGGTCCGAACAGGATCATGCGCTTGCCGTCCAGCACGCGGGTATCCAGGTGCGGTACCGACATGGGCGGCGCGCCGGTCGAGGCGATGCCGTAGGCCTTGGCCATGTGCTGCATGGCGATGTCCTGATTCTCGGTCACCAGGAACGAGCCACCGACCGGGAAGCCACCGTAATCGCGGGCCTCGGGGATGTCGGCTTTCTGCAGCAGTTTCAACGCACCGCCGCCGGCGCCGACGAACACGAATTTCGCGTCGGTGCCGTGGGTGGTGCCGTCTTTGAGGTTCTTGTATTCGACGTGCCAGCCGCCGTCCGGGTTGCGAGTGATCTCTTCGACTTCACTCGACAGCTTCAGGCTGAAGTTCGGCTTGGTCTGCAGGTTGGCAACGTACTGGCGCGTGACTTCACCCCAGTTGGCGTCGGTGCCGATCGGCGTCCAGGTAGCCGCGATCTTCTGGTTGGGATCGCGCCCTTCCATCATCAGCGGGACCCACTTCTTGATCTGCTCCTGGTCTTCGCTGTACTGCATGCCGGCGAACAGCGGGCTGCGTTGCAGCGCTTCGTAGCGAGCCTTGAGGAACTTGACGTTGTCGTCGCCCCACATGAAGCTCATGTGGGGGGTGGTATTGATGAAGGAATGCGGGTTTTTCAAGACGCCGGACTTGACCTGCCAGGACAGGAACTGACGGGTGACCTGGAAGGCCTCGTTGATCTCGATCGCCTTGGCGATTTCGATCTTGCCGTCTTTGCCGTACGGGGTGTAGTTCGACTCGGCCAGGGCGGAGTGACCGGTACCGGCGTTGTTCCAGCCGTTGGAGCTCTCTTCGGCGACCGCATCGAGACGCTCGACCATTTCCATCGACCAGCTCGGTTCCAGCTCGTTGAGCCAGGTGCCCAGAGTGGCGCTCATGATGCCGCCGCCGATCAACAACACGTCGACTTTCTTGGCCTCTGCCGCGTGCACCTGCATCAGGCCCATCGACAGGGCAACGCCCAGCACAGCCTTGTTCGCTTTCTTCAACATACAGTGATTTCCAGGATAGAACGTCATCCGCCCGCCCGCTGCGACTGCGCGGTTTCCTGGCTCACGGGTTGCCGGCAACGCGGGCAATCGCCGAACAGGCGGGGTGGACATACAAGGTCGATAAACGGCATCGCCCTCACTCTCATGCCCCCTGCGCTGACTTCTTGTACGTTGTCTTCAGCTACTTGAGAAACAATGAATATTCGGCCCTGCTTCGAGGCGCACAACATGAACAAACTGAAGCAATTGTAAAATTTGGGCGCACATTAGCGGCTTGGGCAACGCTTTGCAATGCTGGGGTGCGTCTAATTGCCACTAGGCGATAAACGAGCTGAAACGGTTTAGTGATTCAGCTGTCGCCGGTACTGATTTAACGGCAGGGCGAGGTGAATCTTTAGCATCCTTTCTGCTCGACTATGCCCTTGCAATCGCCCTGTTCCCGCCACCCTTGGCGAAAATTCCCCCTGATAGTCGACATTCGAAGTAACTGGACATTTGGTGCTTTTGACATCATGTAGCCCTGAGGCTACTGTTAAGGAATAATCGCAGCTTCATGATGCCCGAGGGCTACAAAATGACCACCCTTGCCGATGTCGCGGACCTCATCAAAAGAGCCCGCCGGGACGCCCGTCTTTCGCAGGCAGAATTGGCTGAGCGCGCCGGAGTGGCCCGTAGCACCGTCGCGCGCATGGAAACGCTGGCCAGAGGCGACATGAGCGTCTCGGCCTTGGTCAGACTGCTCGAAGCCGCCGGTTATGACCTCAAGGCCGTGAAGTTCGGACACGTCCGTACGCTGGATGACATCCTTGCCGAACAGCGCGGTGATCGCGCATGAAACTGGACGTACAGGTACAGGGCCGCAATGTCGCCCAACTGTTCCGTGAACGTGACGAATATGTCCTCCAATACACCGCGCAAGCCGCCTCTTCAGACTTCATCAGCCTGGCAATGCCCGTGCGGGAACAAGCCTGGCGCTGGCCAAGGGACCTGCACCCGTTCTTTCGCCAGAATCTTCCGGAAGGTTATCTCCTGAGCGTGATAAGGGAGACCTTTGGCCCCGTACTCGATGGCACCGATCTATCCCTTCTCGCCGTGGTGGGCGGCATGGGTATCGGACGGGTAACGGTGACGCCTGAGGGCGTCGCGCCCGGAACGGATTTGCAACCGCTGCAGATCGAATCCCTGCTGGGCGAAGAAAACACCAACGAATATTTTGCCCAACTAGTCCGACACTACGCCCGCGCTGCCATCTCCGGGGCTGTGCCAAAGTTCATCGCGCCTGAAGCCAACAAGGCTGGGGACTTGCCGATTGGCAAGCCGACATTACGCACCAGTCGGCACATCATCAAAGGCTCGGATGACACCACGCCCTTCCTGGGCTTCAACGAGTTCTACACCATGCAGGTGCTGGAGCGCCTGCAGGTGGTGCCCGTGGCGCGCACGCGCATGTCGGACGACGGCCGTGTACTGGTGGTCGACCGATTCGATGTCGACGCTCACGGACTGCCCCACTATGGACTAGAGGATGCCTGCGGACTGCTGGGCCTCCCTCCTCATGAGAAATATGCCACCACCACCGAGAAGGTTCTGAACGCTACCCGAGCCTATCTTCAGCCCGGATACTCTCGCGCCCAGTTGCGCCACCTGGGCTGGCAATTGCTGACCAACTACGTGGTGCGCAACGCTGACTGCCACGCCAAGAATATTGCGTTGTTCTATACCTCATTGCACGATGTTGCCTTCACCCCGGCGTATGACCTAGTGACGACCCAAGCTTACCCGCGCTTCGCGGCCAATCCCCCTGCACTATCCATTGAAGGCCGGCAAACCTGGGCACCCGGTAAATCGCTCGAACGCTTCTTCAATACCCGATTGGGTATTGCCCCGAGGGAATACGCGCAGATGGTGGAAACGCTCTGTGAGTCTGCCGTGGAGGTGGGCGCGCAGATGATCCAAGCCGCCAACAACCAGCCCCAGTGGCGCCAAGTTGCCAAACAGATGCTGCACGCCTGGAACGACGGCATGATGTCGCTGCGCAGCAGTAAAGGCGACAAGCAACTGCGCGGGCTTGATGCAGCGATTGCAGCGGCTGGTTTTTCCGAAGCTACGCCAGCGGAAAAAAGCCGCACCACGATTGGCCGCTCGCAGCTACTGGCCGTGCGTAACAAGCCCTGACCCATCAAGCGATCACGACCTGCTCGCTATGCCCTGTGCGCCCCGCCAGGGCAAGGATCATTGCCCACCATCGACCGTCACCTGCTTGATGCCCTGACTCTGCAGGTGCCATTGCTCCAGCACGCGCCGGTAGCTGCCATCGTCCAGGGACGCCTGCAGGCCCTTCACCAGTTGCTCGCGCAGCACATCCTTGCCCTTGGCCACGGCAAAGCCGAAGTAATGCACCGACAGCGGTTCACCGACCAGCAAGTAGGTGTCGGGTTCTTCGCTCATCAGGTATTTGACGTACTCAGGCCCTAGTACCGCGGCGTTCAGGCGGCCTTGCTTGAGGTCCAGACGCACCGCCGCCGCCCCTGCTGCCCCCTGTATCTGCGCGGCGGGCTTGCCGGAGGCGACGCAGGTCTTGTCGCTCCAGGCATTGAGCTCGATGAAGTAATTGGTGGTGCGCGGGCTGCCGATGGCCTTGCCGCAGAAGGCATCGGCGGTCATGCCGGCGGCGCCGTTGCTGACCGTGGTGAACATCTGCGCGCCGGTCTGCAGGTAATCGACGAAGGTCATGTTGCCGCGCCGGGTCGGCAGATCGGTAATGGCCGTGCCGATGACATCGATGCGCCCGGTGGCCAGGCCGCTGGTGAGTTGTTCGAAGCTCATCTCCTGAAACTTCAGCTCGACGTTCATCTGCTTGGCCAGCACTTTGAACAGATCGATGTTGAAGCCGGTGCTTTCGTTGGTAGTGGGGTTGCGGTAGGACATCGGCGGATAGGTGGCTTCGATGCCCACGGTCAGGGTCGGCGCGGCGCTGGCGGTGTTGGCGCCGAGGGCGATCAGGGTGGTAGCGAGCAGGCAGGTCAGGCGTGGGATCATGGTGCACTCCTTGAGGTCGAGAAATGTCGGGGGCAAGCCCCCTCGCTACGGGTATCGGTCAAAGCGCTTCGGGTTGCAGCAAGTGCAGCAAGCGAGGGACATCGGTATCGGCCCCCAGCGCCATGCACAGCTCGATCAACGCCTCGACCTGATGGGGCGGCAAGGCCAGGATCGCCAGCGAGCGAAACTTGCCGATCAGTGCCTCGTCGCTCAATGGGTTGAGCGGCCCACCCAACGCCAGCTTGACCTGACGCGTGGCGCTGTGGCCTGCAATGGTGGTGACCTGGACAAACGGCTCGTCCAGCGGCGCCAGGCTCGGTTCGATGTCCATGCTGATAGCCGCCATCAAGCCCTGCACCTGTGGCGCGGTCCTCACTTCTTCGGCATAACTGTCCAGCCCGGCACTGCCACGCAGGCAGCGTACCGCCAAGGCATACGGCAGGCTCATTTGCGCGGCGGCCAGGGTGTGGGTGTCGACGCCCGCGCACATGTCCACCAGAAAGGCACTGGCGCGCACATCGATGCGCTCGACCTGCGCGCCGTCGATGCCCAGTTCGGCCATCAGTT
This sequence comes from Pseudomonas sp. GW821-FHT01A09, assembly GCF_058986725.1. Lineage (NCBI taxonomy): Bacteria > Pseudomonadati > Pseudomonadota > Gammaproteobacteria > Pseudomonadales > Pseudomonadaceae > Pseudomonas > Pseudomonas sp. GW821-FHT01A09. The sequence continues at coordinate 142,330 of NZ_JBYSWB010000001.1, read as the reverse complement.
CTCCCACCGCATCGATCGCCGCGTGGGTACCGCGGCAGGCGGCGTAGGGTTTGATCGAACAGCGCGCCAGCTTCCACACGCTGCCCAGTTCGGCGGTCAGCGCCTGGGGCTCGGCCGCCGCGCCCGCATAGGTGCGCAAAAAGCCGCCCCAACTGTCTTCGAACACCTGCCCGGGCCCGGTGATACCTTGGCGGGCCAGCAATGCCGCGAGCAAACCGGCTTCGGCCGGGCGTCCGGCGTGGAGCTTCTTGCTGTCGGCGCCGTCATGGATGAACGACCACAGCCCGCCGCTCATGCTCGCCGCCAGCCCCAAGGCATGGGCGGTCTGGCGAGCATCCAGCTGCAGCAAACGTGCGCACGCCGCGGCCGCGCCGAACACCCCGCAGGTTCCGGTCGAATGCCAACCTGCGCGGTTGTGCGGCGAGTACCCGCCACAGGCTTCCAACACTCGTCGGGCGACGTCATAGCCGAGCACCATGGCAGTCAGCACGGCCTCGCCATCGGGTGGTGTCGGGCACAGCGGGATGGCTGCCAGCAGCGCTGGCACCACCACTGCGCCTGAGTGATCGCAGCCGCCGGAATCGTCCAGCTCCAAGGCGTGGGCGGCGACGCCGTTGACCAGCGCCGCACTGCGCGCCGAGAGCCGCTGCGCGCCGCCCCACACGGGTACCTCGCCCGCCGGTTCGCTGCACGCCAGGGCAGCCAGGCAGCGCTGCGTCAGCTGCATATTGGCGCCCGCCAGTGCGGCGCCGAGGGTGTCGAGAAAATGCCGCCGAGCCTTGGCCACTACGGCTTCGGGGATTGCCGCGAAGGGCGTAGCGCAAACAAACCCGGCCAATTCGTCCAAGGCATTCATGGGCGCCGCTCCTGAGCCTGATGGCGCGCGAACACCGCGGCCGGATGATCGTCGGGCAACTGCGGATGCTCCACGGCCCACCACTGCGCCACCTGTTCGGCAGTCGCGAACCACACCCCCGGCTGCGCCTTGAGCCAGCCCAACCACTCGTCCAGCAAACCGCTGCGGCCCACGGTGCCGAGAATTTCCGGATGCAGACGCATCACGTAGCACAACCCGAAGCGCTGGAAACCGGCGAAATCGCGTTGCCAGTTGAGCAGCACCTCGGCGTAGCTGGCGATACGTGCCTGACTGGCCGGCACGGCGGGCGCCAGGTTGAAGGCGAAATACGGCTCGTCTTCCAGTTCGACATGCAGCGGCAACTCCACCAAGGGTGCGGCCACCTCGCCCGCTGGATGCACGTAAGGCAGATCATCCCCCGCCCAGGACGACGACCAACGCATGCCAGCACTGCGCAGATCATCGGCAAGGCCCGGGGCATAGCTGCCCGCCGGCGCCCGAAAGCCGCGCGGGCGCTGGCCGGTAAGGCGCTCGAGTGCATCACAACCGCGCAATACCGAGGCCTGTTGCTGCACCCGGGTCAGGCCACTGAAATCCTCGTGCAGATAGCCGCTGCACGCCAGTTCATGGCCACCCGCGTGCACCGCCTGGATCACTTCAGGGTTTTGCTCGGCGACGATGCCGGGCACGCACCAGCTGCTGCGCAGGCCATGCTCGGCGAAGATCTCGAGCAGTCGTTGGGCACCACGGGTGGTGCCGTAGCGCCACACCGACAGGCTCTTCTCGCGTCCGGCAATCGCCGGTACCTGGGTCTGAATGCCATGGATATCGTTGTAGTCCACCGTGATCACCACGGCGCATCGATAAGGTGCGGGCCAGGTTCTAGTCATTGCCGTGCTCCCGTGCCCAGAATTGCGCGACGTCGTTGCAGGTGGCGAACCACACATCGCTGTGGCTGTGCATGTGCTGCAGAAATTGCTCCAGCACGCCGATGCGCCCGGGCTTGCCGGAGATCTTCGGGTGGAACAGCGTGGTCATGCACAGGCCTTCGCGGTAGGTGCCGTCGAACTCGCGGCACCAGTTGTCGAGGGTCTGCTCGTAGCTGGCGATGCGGTCGAGCCCGGCCGGGTAATGGGGCGCGCGGGTATAGGCCAGGGAGGCGTAGTCGTCCAGTTCCCAGCGGCCGGGGATCTCCACCAGGCGCCGAGTGCCGTCGAGGGTGTCGATAAAATACGGGCGATCGTCGCCGCGCATGCTGCTGGAGTACTTCACGCCGCAGTCCATCAGCAGCGCCGGGGTCTCGCTGTGCCAGTCCCCGGAGGGCGTGCGGAAACCCGTGGCGGTGATCCCCAGATAACGTTTGAAAACCGCGGCGCTCTTGTCCATGACCGAACGTTGCTGGGCCAGGTCGAGGGCGAAGAAGGATTCGTGGCGGTAACCGTGGTAGGCGACTTCATGGCCGCGTTCGAGGATGGCCTGGCACTGCTTCGGCCAGTTCTCCACGACCCAGGCCGGGACGAAGAATGTGGTGGGCGAGCGGTGCGCATCGAGCATGTCGAGCAATCGCGCCAGGGCGCGGTAAGGGCCATAGCCGCCGAAGGTGAAGTACTCGGGTTTGTCCCAGATGGAACCGTCGAGCATCGCCGCGCCGGTCGGGCCGTCGAGGTCGAACGCCATGGCGACGCAGGCCCGGGCGTTGCCGGGCCAGCGCAGATCGTTTGGACTGTACATCAGGAAGGCTCCGTGTCATTTGGCCTGGATTTGCGCTGCCCGCGATGGCCTCTTCGCGGGCAAGCCTCGCTCCCACAGGAGTTCGGCGCTGGCCCGGTCCACCTTGTGGTGAAGCGGCCTCTACAGCTGTTCGGTGCTACCCCGGTCCACCCTGTAGTGAGGGGGCTTGCCCCCGACGGGCCGGTACTGGCACACCGCACAAAGCAGGTCCGGCCTATCGGGAGCAAGCCCCCTCACCACAGGACTGAGCCTGGCAGGGGCTCCCACAGGAGTTCGGCGCTGCCCCGGTCCACCCTGTGGTGAGGGGGGCTTGCCCCCGAGGGGCCGGTACTGGCACACCGCACAAAGCAGGTCCGGCCTATCGGGAGCAAGCCCCCTCACCACAGGTATGAAGCGCAAGATTATTTGCCCTGATTCAACTGCGCCTTGTCGACCGCGCCCTTTTCCAGGTTCCACTTCTTGAGAATGCTGGCGTAGCTGCCATCAGCGATCATCGCGTCAAGCGTGGCGACGATGGCTGCGCTCAAGCCCGGGTTGCTCTTGGCCACGCCCAGACCGGTGAGCTGGAAGGTCAGCGGTTCGCCGATCACCCGATAGGCGCCCGGCTCCTGGGTCTGGATATACGGCAGGGTTTCGCTGCCCTGCACCGCCCCGTCCAGACGCGCCTGGCGCAATTGCGCGCGGGCGTCCGCAGAACCTTCGGTGCCCACCACCACGATCGCCGGCTTGCCCTTGGCCTCGCAGTTGGCGGCGCTCCACTTGGCGATTTCCGCCGGGAAGTTAGTACGGCGGCTGGTGCCGACCTTCTTGCCGCACAGGTCGGTGGCGACTTTCACGTCCTTGCTGCTGTCAAGGATGTAGAACTGCGGACCAGTCTTGAAGTAGTCGACGAAGTCCACGGTCTTCTGCCGTTCAGGGGTATCGGTCATCCCCGACAGCACGATGTCCAGGCGCTGGGTCACCAGGCCGCTGACCATCTGTTCGAAAGCCGTCTCCTGCCATTTCACCGCGACGCCCAGGCGCTTGCCGATCTCCATGCCAAGGTCATAGTCGACGCCGGTCAACTGGTTGGTGCCCGGGTCCTTGAAGTCCATCGGCGGATAGTTGGGCATGATCCCGGCGGCGATGAAGCCCTTGACCTTGATGGCGGCCGGCAGACTGGCGGACTCTGCGGCCCATGCGCCGACAGTGGTGAGAAGAGACAGTGCTGCGGTCACTACGAGCATCTTTTTCATAACAGCTTCCAGAGTCAGAAAACGAAGGGGTTGGATTCAGTTGAGTACCGCAGCGATGAATTCCTGGGTGCGCGGGTTGCGCGGGCTCATCAGCACCTCTTCCGGCGAGCCGGTCTCGATGATCTGCCCGGCGTCCATGAACACTACGCGGCTGGCCACTTCCCGGGCGAACCCCAGTTCGTGGGTGACCACCACCATGGTCATGCCGCTGGCCGCCAGGTCGCGCATCACCGACAGCACCTCGCCCACCAGCTCCGGGTCGAGGGCCGACGTGGGCTCATCGAACAGCATCAGTTTGGGGCGCATGGCCAGGGCTCGGGCGATCGCCACCCGTTGCTGCTGGCCGCCGGAGAGTTCGATCGGATAGCTGTTGGCCTTGGCCGTCAGCCCTACCCGTTCGAGCAGATCCATGGCCTGCTCGCGGCACTCCTGTTGCGGTCGGCGCAGCACCTGGGTCGGGCCTTCGATGATGTTTTCCAGCACCGTCATGTGCGCGAACAGGTTGAAGCGCTGGAACACCATGCCGGTGGCCAGGCGCTGCCGGGCGATCTGGTTGTCGCTGAGCTCGATCAGCTTGCGCTCCACCGAGCGATAGCCGAGCAGCTCGTCATTGACCCACAGGCCGCCCTGGTCGACCTTTTCCAGCTGGTTGATGCAGCGCAGCAAGGTGCTCTTGCCCGAGCCCGACGGGCCGATGATGCACACCACCTCGCCGTGGGGGATGTCGAGATTGACGTCCTTGAGGGCCTGGAAAGCGCCGAAGAACTTGTTGACGTTGACCGCCTTGACGATATTTCGCATGTTCGTGTCCCCTTAGCCGCGCTTGCCGGCGCCGCGGCCGAAACGACGTTCCAGGCGGCTCTGGCCGAAGGTCAGTACCGTGACCACCGCCAGGTACCAGATACCGGCGACGATCAGCAGCTCCATCACCCGGGCGTTGGCGTAGTAGATGTTCTGCGCGTTGTAGAGCAGTTCGGAGTACTGAATGACGCTGGCCAGGCTGGTCATCTTGACCATGCCGATGAATTCGTTGCTGACCGGCGGAATGATGATGCGCATGGCCTGGGGCAGGATGATCCGCCGCAGCGCTTGCAGACGCGGCATGCCGATCGACTTGGCCGCCTCGTACTGGCCGCTGTCCACCGACAGCAACCCGGCACGCACCACTTCCGAGGTATAGGCACCCTGGTTGATGCCCAGGCCGAGCAAGGCGGCCACGAACGGCGTGATTACCTCGACGGTCTTGAACTCGAACAGCCCGGGGAAGCTCAAGGTCGGGAAGATCAACGCCAGGTTGAACCACAGCAGCAACTGCAGGATCAGCGGCGTGCCGCGGAACAGCCACACGTAACCACTGGCCACGTAGCGCAGCACGGGGTTGTGCGACATGCGCATGATCGCCACCACCACCCCGAGGACCACACCCAGGGCCATGGCCAGCACCGCCATGACGATGGTGTTGAGCAAGCCGAACATGATCGAGCGCGCGGTCAGGAACTGCTCGACGTAAGACCACTCGATATTGCCCTTGGCGAACGCCTGGGCCAGGCCGAGCAGCAACAGCACGATGATGGTCGCCGAGGCATAGCGGCCGTAGTAGCGGCGTCGTACCACCTTGTAGGTCGACAGATCGTAGTGCGCATCCGGCGCAGTGAGCGCTGCGGCGCCCGGAACCTGAGTCTGTGGCATGGGTAGTCCCCCAGTCGGTCAGCCGCGCGGGCCGGAGTAATCGAGCGCCCACTGGTGCTGGGCACCGAGCTGCTGCTTGAAGCGTTCGATCTGTGCGCCTACCTGGGCCGGCGCAGTGCCGTTCCAGCCACTGCGCGCGGCCAGCGCGGCCTCCAGGGTCAAGGCCTGGCGCACGTCTGCGGTCAAACGCGCATCGACGTCCAGCAGCATGGCCGGGCTGGCGTCTTCAAGGCCGATGCCGGCCTCTTCGCAGGCCTGGACCAGCTTGCCGGTCACCTCGTGGGCTTCCTTGAACGGCACGCCGCGCAGCGACAGCCAGTCCGCCACTTCGGTGGCCAGGGTGAAGCCCAGGGGTGCCTGGCGCAGCAGTTCGTCGGTGCGCACGGTCATGGTCGCGACCATCCCGGCGAAGGCCGGCAGCACCAGGTGAATGGTGTCGAGGCTGTCGAGCACGGCGTGCTTGTCTTCGCTGAGGTCGCGGTTATAGGACAGCGGCTGCGCCTTGAGCACCGACAGGATCCCGGTCAAAGTGCCGATCAGGCGGCCCGACTTGCCCCGCGCCAGCTCGGCGATATCGGGGTTCTTCTTCTGCGGCATGATCGAGCTGCCGGTGGCGTAGCCGTCGTCCAGGGACACCCAGTTGAACTGGCGCGAGGTCCACAGGCAGAACTCTTCGGCCAGGCGCGAGACGTTGACGCCGAGCATGCTCACCGCAAAGAGGAATTCGGCCACGTGGTCACGGCTGGCCACGGCGTCGATGGAGTTCTCGCAGGGACCGCTGTAGCCCATCTCGGCTGCCGAGGCATGCAGGTCGCCGGTAATGGCCGAGCCGGCCATGGCCGCTGCGCCCAGGGGCGACAGGCTGAAGCGACGATCCCAGTCCTGCAGGCGCTGGATATCACGATGCATGGCCTGGGCATGGGCCATCAGATGGTGAGCGAAGACGATGGGCTGGGCCTGCTGCAAGTGGGTGAAGCCCGGCGCGATGCTGTGCACGTGCTGCTCGGCTTGGGTCACCAGCGCCTTTTGCAGCTCCAGCAGCGCCAGCACCAGCACCCGCGCCTGGTCCCGCAGGAACAGGCGCATGTCGTTGGCCGACTGATCGTTGCGCGAACGCCCGGCCCGCAGCTTGCCGCCCAAGGGGCCCAGACGCTCGGTGAGCAGGCGTTCGATAAAGGTGTGGACGTCTTCATCGGCGGCGATCGGTTCGATGCGCCCGGCGGCGAAGTCGGCGTCGATGCCTTGCAGCGCCTGGATGATCTGCGCGGTTTCAGCCGCGTCCAGCAGGCCGGCACGGTGCAGCTCGTTGGCGTGCGCCTTGGAACCGGCAACGTCATACGGCGTCAGGCGAAAATACGCCTTGGGGGAGCGTGACAGGTTGGCCATGGCTTCACTGGGGCCGGATTTGAAACGGGCGCCCCAGAGGCGATCGGTTGGCTCGGACATGTACATTTCTCCATTGGCACGTAGCTTGCAATTTGCCTTTGTCGCAAGTCCTTGATACCGGGACTTGGCGGCAACTCTGCGAAGAGTTGCAAAAGGATCGACTAAACAGGTCGCGGTGAATTCGACCGGATGAGAGGGATACTAGAAAGCCGACCTAAAGGGGTAAATACATTAAATGGAAAGTCAACTTTCTCAATCCGGAAATGTACCGAAAAGAGCCACCGATACTGCACTTTCCATGGCCACCGCCATGGACCTCAAACTATTCAAAGTATTCAAGGCCGTGGTCGAATCCGGTGGATTTACCGCCGCGCAATCCGAACTCAACATTGGTCTGGCGGCGATCAGCAAACAGATATCCGATCTTGAAATTCGCCTGGGCATGCGTTTATGTACGCGCGGGCGTGAGAAGTTCGGTTTGACCGAACAGGGCAAAGTTATATATCAGGCCAGCCTCGACCTGTTTTCGGCGCTGGACGAGTTTCGCGGACGCCTGGGCAACGTGCGTGGTGAGCTGCTGGGCGATCTCAATATCGCGGTCATCGACAACACCTGCTCCGACCCCAACTCGCCTTTGGTGCGGGTGCTGCAGGACTGGCAGGCCCGGGCCCCGAAGGCGCGCATGCGACTAAGCGTCGCGCCCCTGGAAGAGATCGAACAAGGCATCCTCAAGGGCCAGTTCGCCGCCGGCATCGTGCCGGTGTACACCGATAAACACGAGTTCGAAGTGCTGTCGATGTACAAGGAACACTCGGAACTCTACTGCTCTTGCGATCACGCCTTCTTCAGCCTCAACGACGACGAGATCGACGACGCCAAGCTGGCCCAGGCCGAATACATCGAGCACGTCTACGCCAATCATCAGGACAAATTCCGCCCGCTGGGCCCCCGCAACATCAGCGCCATCGCTACCCAGGTCGAGGCCGTGGCCATGCTGGTGCTCACCGGCCGCTATCTGGGCCATCTGCCCACGCACTGGGCCAAGCACTATGTCGATCGGGGGCAGATGCGTTCGCTCAAACCCAGGCGCTTTCGCGTTACCACACCGTTCAAGCTGCTGCACAAGCCCAATGGCCGCAGCAACCCGCTGCTGGACCTGTTCCTCGAAATCCTCCAGCAACACCTGGACAACAACGTCGCCATCCTCGCCAACGGCGCCTGAATTCAGGGCGTAGCCTCGGCCAGCGCCGCGGTGGCCTCACGCAGCCCTTGCAGGAACTGCGCTTCGGCGCGGCTCAGGCGCTGCTCCTTGTTCCACAGCAGATTGACGTCCACGGTGCACACCTGCTCCGGCGGCAACGGCCATAAATGGCCAGCGGCCTGCTCGCGCTGGTACAGCGGATGGGGCAGACAGCCAATGCCGAATCCGGCCAGCACCAGGCGCAAGACCTCCTGACTGTTGGCCGAACAGCCCTTGATCGGGCCCCGCCAGCCGTGGCGATGACGAAACTCGGCCAAGGCGTTGAGGGTGCCGCCCAGCAGGTCGCTGGTGAACAGGATCAACGGCTCGTCCTTGAGCATCTCGACAGTGACATCTTCGCGACCGAACAGTGGATGCTCAGGGCCGCAATAGAAGCGGTAATGCTCGCGGGTCAGGCACTCCTGGGCCAGCCAGGGGTAACGGATGGGGTTGATGGCCAGGCCGAAGGTGGCGGTTTTCTGCTCCAGGGCGCTGAGGATTTCATCGTTGGATTGCACCACGATTTCCACCGCCACCCCGGGGAAGCGTCGGCCCAGCCTGGCCAGGCTGCGGTCGTAGGCGGGGCAACTGATGCCGTCGATGGACAACAGCCGAACCCTGCCCACCACTTGATCACAGGCGCCCTCGATGGCTGCATCCAACTGGGCAAACTGCCCCTGCACGTCATTGGCGATGCGCAGGGTCTCGATGCCGGCGGTGGTCAACTGAAAGCGCGGCCCGCGGCGCTCGATCAAGGCGATACCCAGTTGTTCCTCGAGGCGCTTGAGGGCCTGACTGACCGCCGGTTGCGACAGGTGCAGACGCACCGCTGCCTTGCTGATGCTCAGTTCCTGAGCGATGGCCTGAAAGGTGCGCAACAGGTTCCAATCCACGCGCTCACCACAAGAACGCAGGTTCGGTCGTACCAATCCCAGACTTTTACTCATATCAACGCTCTTTGAAAATACTGCAATTTAAATAGCGCGTGGCACGGATAATCATGCTCTATCAAAAACGACTGCAACGGTCTTGTTCAATAGGTGTGCGGCGCCTTCATCGAATAGTGCCATAGTTTCACCTTGCTGCGACCCCTGTTGCTTTAAATTGGCGAACTGCATAAATACCCGACCCATACATAATGCACACCGATGGCGCATGATCCTGATTGACGCCCCAGCATGAAGCATTGCATTCACCATAATTAACTCGCTTGAAAATCATTATCCACAACGGCTGTTGTTTATTCGACAAACCAATATTCACTATTGGAAATGCTTTCTTGCACCCGCGCACTGGCGCTTATAACAATAGATTCAACGCCGATAACGCCTCTCTACAAGAGCGACTCGAGGCGTTGTCAGAAGCCCGTCCACAGTGTTTTCAGTGACACCGTTCGCGGTGGCCACCGCCCGCCTGCACGCCGCTTTCCAGCCCCAAAGGCATGACTGTCGCTTGAACGGTCAGCCGCCCCCTGTCTGCCAAAGACTGCCCACCTAACTGCACCGCGCGCCTTTCGCTGCGGTGACGATCGTGTAAAGGAGCCGTTCCAATGAGTGTCAGCAAAATCAGCTTCGCCGCCGTCCTCGCGGCCGCTACCACCAGCCCGCTGACCTGGGCCAGTGATCAATCGGATGCGACGGGTTTTATCGAAGGTACCCACCTGACCATCAAGACCCGCAACATGTACATGCAGCGCGACAACCATGCCAGGGGCGCTGCGCAAAACTACGGTGAAGAATGGGCACAGGGCTTCGTCGGCGTGCTGGAATCGGGCTTCACTCAGGGCTCCGTCGGCTTCGGTGTCGATGTGCTGGGGCAATACGCGATCAAGCTCGACACCGGCGGCGGCCGCTACGGTGGTGGCACCAACCTGCTGGAAACCGACAGTGATGGCGCCAAGGACCAGTACGCCAAGGCCGGCGGCGTGTTCAAGATGCGCGTCTCCAATACCGTGCTCAAATACGGCACGCAGATCCTTTCGATCCCGGTGCTGAGCACCTCCGACAGCCGCCTGCTGCCCGAGACCGTCGATGGCTTCTCGGCCACCAGCAAAGAGATCAAGAACCTGCGCCTGGACGCCGGCCACTTCACCGCGCTGACCAACCGCAACCAGTCTTCCTACGACAGCGGCCGCATGACCTCGGTCGACTATGTGGGCGGCCAGTACAAAGTCACCGATGCGCTGTCGGGCAGCCTCTACTACGCCAAGACCGACGATTACTTTCGCAAGTACTACGTCAACGCCAACTACGTGCTGCCGCTGAGCAGCTCCCAGGCGCTGAAGTTCGATTTCAACGGCTATGACACCAAGAGCATCGGCGCAGAGCGCAGCGGTGACCTGGACAACCGCATCTGGAGCCTGGCGGCGGCCTACAGCATCGGCGCCCACACCTTCACCCTCGCCCACCAGCGCGTCTCGGGGACCGGCGACTACATCTATGGCCCGGACGGCAACGCCAACTTCTATTTCGCCAACTCCATCCAGTATTCGGACTTCGACTACGAAAACGAGAAATCCTGGCAGGCGCGCTACGACCTCAACATGGCCGCCTATGGCGTCCCCGGCCTGACCTTCATGACCCGCTACGTCAAAGGCTACGATTTCAAGAGCGGCACCGGCACCGACCTCGACGGCAAGGCCTGGGAGCGCGACATCGAAGCCCGGTACGTGGTGCAGAGCGGCCCGGTCAAGAACCTCTCGTTCAAGGTCCGTCAGGCCGCCTATCGCAGCGCCGAGCGCGGCGGCAATATCGACGAAATCCGCATCATCACCGAGTACCCGTTCAACATTCTGTAATGCGGAGAGGCTTTTGCATGGTGCAAAGGCCGCTTCGCGCAGACCGCTGTACGTGAGCCGCGGGTTCAGCCCGTGGTTCCCTCTTTCGTGACTGGAGTGACTGATGTTCATGCCGACTTTGCGCCACCTGAGTCTCCCTCTGGCAGCCACCGCGCTGCTGACCGTCAGCCTGCTTGCCGCCAGCCTGTCGTGCAGCGGCACGGCCGATGCCGCGCCCGCGAGCCAGGGCGCGATCGCCCTGCCCGCCAACATACTGGCCGCAAAGAAAATCAAGATCGCCTTGTTCGCCGGCTTCCCGCCCATGGCCTGGAAGAAGCCCGACACCAATGAACTGGTGGGCGTCGACGTCGAGCTTGCCAATTACCTGAGCAACCGCCTGGGCGTGGCGGTCGAGTGGCAGGAGGTGTCCTATGAATCGGCTATCAATTCGCTGGTCACCGGGCGCGTCGACATGGCGTTCAGCCTGCTCGACAGCCCCGAAGCGGCCGATCGGCTCGACTACCTGCCCTACCTGACCTCGGGCATGCAGCCCTACACCCTTGCCAGCCACGCGCCGATCGCCAGCGCGCTGGACATCTGCGGCCTCAAGGTGGGTGCCAACCGCCGCAATGGTTTCGATGCGGCGATGCGCAAATGGAGCGATGCCACCTGCCTGCCGGCCGGCAAGCCCGCTGTGCAGGTGCAGGCCACCGACGGCACCGCCACCGCGCGCCTGGACCTCAAGCAAGGGCGCGTCGACGTCGCGGTGCAGAGCAGCGAATCCGTGCCCACCAGCATGGCGCTGGAAAAAGGCACCTACGTGACCATCGGCAAGCCCCTCAACAGCCTGCAGATCGTCGCCGCGTTCCCCAAGCAATCCGCCGCCCTGCGCGATGCGGTCAGCCAGGCACTCAAGGATGCCGTGGCCGACGGCAGCTATGCCACGGCGCTGGCTAAGTACGACCTCAGTGCCAACAGCGCCGCCACGGCCATCCTGGCGCACTGATAGGCATGGGTTTGAACTACAACCGCAAACCTGGGCATGGACGCCCGCCGCACCGCACTGCCAACACCTGCTCCAAGCCTGAGCAGCCACAAGAGGAATGACCGCATCATGAACACTCTGCCCAACCCGCTGTTCGCCAGCATGCCGGAACCCGAGTGGTCCGCGCGCTGCGAGCTGGCCGCCCTGTACCGGCTGCTGGCGCACTTTCGCATGACCGACCTGATCGACACGCACATTTCCCTGCGCCTGGAGGATGGCACCGGGCACTTTCTGATCAATCGCTACGGCGTGCTGTTCGAGCACATGAAAGCCAGCGACCTGGTGCGCATCGATGGCGATGGGCAGGTGGTGGATCGCTTCTTCCCGGATCACCGCGTCAACCGCGCAGGCTTCGTCATCCATTCGGCCATCCATGCCGCGCGCGCGGATCTGCATTGCGTGATCCACACCCACACCGCCGCCGGCATCGCCGTGTCGGCACAGGCCAAGGGCCTGCTGCCGATCAGTCAGCACGCGCTGAAGTTCTACAATCGCCTGGGCTATCACCGCTACGAAGGCATCGCCCTGCGCCTGGCCGAGCGCGAGCAACTGGTGCGCGACCTCGGCCGCCACAGCGCCATGATCCTGTGCAACCACGGCCTGCTGGCGGCCGGGCCGAGTGCGGCGGCGGCGTTCCAGACCATTTTCATTCTCGAGCGGGCCTGCCAGGCACAGATTCAGGCGTTGGCCGGCAACAGCGAATTGCTCGTGCCGGATGCCGAGACCTGCGAATTCACCGCCCGGCAATACGAGGGCGACGACGAAAGCGGCCTGATCGAGCTCGGCTGGCGAGCCGCGCTGACGCTGATCGAACATCAACGCCAGGAGTATTGCGCATGAGCCCTATCGTGCTGATCGACATCGTCAACGACATCACCCAGGCGCAGCGGATCATGCTCCAGCGCCGCCCCGAGCTACGGTTCTGCCGCCCCGACGATCCCGAGGCTCGGCACGCCGAAGTGGCCATCTGCTGGACGCCGCCACCCGGCAGCCTGGGCGCCTTGCCCGGGCTCAAGCTGGTGCATTCGGTGGGCGCCGGAGCCGATCCGATCATCCGTGAGCCGAGCCGCCCGGCCGACTTGACCGTGTGCCGGATCGTCGATCCTGGGCACTGCCAAGGCATGCTCGAGTACGTACTCTGGGGTGTGCTGCACTACCATCGGCATTTCGACCGGATACTCGCCAATCACCAGCGCCAGCACTGGCAGCGCCTGCCGCAAAAAGCGGCGCAGCAGACTCGCGTGGGGGTCATGGGCCTCGGCCAGCTGGGCAAGGCTGCGGCACTCGAACTGGCCAGGCTGGGCTTCGATACCCGGGGTTGGGCGCGCAGCGCACAGCAGGTCGACGGCGTGCACACCTTCGACGGCGCGCAGCTGCCGGCCTTTCTCGACGGTCTGGACATCCTCGTGTGCCTGCTGCCGCTGACCGAGCAGACCCGCGGCATCCTGTGCGCCGAGACCTTCGCTCAACTGGCGCCCGGGGCGGTGGTGATCAACTGCGGGCGCGGCGGCCACTTGCGCAGCGCCGATCTGCAAGCGGCACTGGCCAGCGGTCAGCTGCGCGCGGCATTGCTCGATGTATTCGAACAAGAGCCGCTGCCAGCCGACCACGCCCTGTGGCAGACACCGGGGGTTACCGTGACCCCGCATATCGCCTCCAGCGCCTCGTTCGAAGTGATCGCCGAGCAGATCCTGGCCAACATCGACCGCCTCGCAGCCGGCCTGCCGTTGCTGAACACGGTCGACAGCCAGCTCGGCTACTGAGCAGTGACTGTGCGGATTTGTCCCAGTACGAGGCCGCGTCATGCCCTTGACGATTGGCAGATATTCAGGCCAATCAGGGCCTTAGCAGCCGCTCGTCGCCCCGAATTATTTTGTGACTGAATTTTGCGCGGCGCCCCGGATCACTTGATTATCGCCACCGGGGAGCCCCAGACATGCCAAACGCAAAACTCTACGTCATCGACTACAGCCTGCACGGCGAGCGTAAATCCTTCATCCTGCGTGCCGACAAGATGGACAACGCCGAAGCCTGGCATTGGGCGAGCTGCGACGCCGGGGTCGGCCGCATCGGCCGCTTTGGTCGCAGCGAAGTCAAGAAGACCAGCAAACCCATGGCCGAGAAATATGGCATTACCGATGTGACCTGGCGCGCCTCGGAGATGGCGCCGCTGATGCCGGACTAACTCACCCGTTCGCGCTGGGCGTTGTCGATGAGAATCTGCGCGAACTCCTGCGCCGGCCCCACCAGCGCCTCGCCCTTGCGCGTGAGGATGCCGTAATCCTGCGGCGCCAGCCGTAGCGGCGTATCCAAGACCTTGAGCAAGCCACTTTCGATATGCGGCCCGACCATCGAATCGGGAAGCATGGCGATCATCGGCCCACTCTGCAGCACTTGCAGGAAGGTCTGCATCGAGATGGTATCGATGGTGTTCTTCGGCGTGGCGATACCGGCGCGGGCGAACGCGGCATCCATCCGCGCCCGGATCGGCACCCCCACCGGGTACAGGATCCACGGCCATTTACCCAGTTCCGCCAACGGCGTAGGCCCCGATTCACACAGCGGATGGCGGCTGTTGACGACGATGCTGAACGGCTCCGGCCCCAACGCGATGAAGTCATAGCGGTGCTGCTGACGCTCATCGGTATAGCGCGCCACAGCAAGGTCGAGGGTGCGCGCATCGAGCATCTCCATCAGGTGATCGCTGGTCTGCTCTACCACTTCGATCGACAGTAACGGCCAGCGCTGCTTGATGGTGACGATGGCATCGGGCAAGGACACCGCCGTGGCCGCAAAGATGCCGCCCACCTTGAGATAGCCATGACCGCCTTCGCGCAGGCTGCTGATCTGCTCGACGAAACCGCGGGCGTCGTTAAGCGCGATGTGGGCATAGCGCACCACGTATTCCCCCAGCGCAGTGGGCGGCATGCTGCGCGGCAGGCGCTCGAACACGGCGAAGCCGAGCAGGCTTTCGATCTCCTTGAGCATTTTGCTGATGGCCGGCTGACTGAGGTTCATCTGCTCGGCGGCGGCATGCATGTTGCGAGTGCGACCCAGGGTGTCGATGAGCACCAGATGGCGGAATTTGAGCCAGTTGCAGAAGTTGGAAAAAGACAGGTCCGACATGGGGCACCGTTGTTGTAGGGGTGATGGTAGGTGGGCTCGGCAATAACCCGGCGTTATCGATGACTGAAGATATGTCATTGGAGTTTATCGGTCACCCCCTCTAGCGTGAACGCATCACACAATAAGGAAGGCCCGCCATGACCATCACCCTGACTGCCCAGAACACCCTGCCCGCCGATGGGCTGGCCGGCACCTTGATCGGTCGCGCCTGGGTGCCCGGCCCTGTCGCGGGCCCTTCGCCGGTGGTGCTGCGGGCCGACGGGGTGTTCGATCTGTCCGAGCGCTACAGCACCCTGAGCGAACTGCTCGAAGCCGAGTCGCCTTTGCAAGCGGTGCGCAGCACGCCTGGCAAGCGCCTGGGCAGCGTCGAGGAACTGCTGGCCAATTCCGGCGCCCAGCCCGACCCGAGCAAAGCCTTCGTGCTGGCGCCCGTGGACCTGCAGGTGATCAAGGCCGCTGGGGTGACCTTCGCCGCCAGCATGATCGAGCGAGTGATAGAGGAACAGGCCAAGGGCAACCCGGCCAAGGCCGAGAGCGTGCGCGCCACCGTGCACCAGGCGATCGGCGAAAACCTGCGCAGCATCAAGCCCGGTTCGGAGCAGGCGGCCAGGCTCAAGGCGGTGCTCATCGAGCAAGGGCTGTGGTCGCAGTATCTGGAAGTGGGCATCGGCCCCGATGCCGAGATCTTCACCAAGGCGCCAGTGCTCGCGGCCATCGGCAGTGGCGGCGACATCGGTATTCATCCCAAATCCGAATGGAACAACCCCGAGCCGGAAGTGGTGCTGGCGGTCAACAGCCGCGGGCAGATCGTCGGCGCGACCCTGGGCAACGACGTCAATCTGCGGGATTTCGAAGGCCGCAGTGCGCTGCTGTTGAGCAAGGCCAAGGACAACAACGCCTCGTGTGCCATCGGCCCGTTCATTCGCTTGTTCGATGAGCGCTTCAGCCTTGACGACATGCGCCGCTGCGTGGTCGCCCTGCAAGTGCGCGGCGAAGACGGCTACGTACTGCAGGGCTCCAGTTCCATGGATCAGATCAGCCGCGATCCCGAAGACCTCGCCGGCCAGGCGCTCAACGCCAACCACCAGTATCCGGACGGCTTCGTGCTGTTCCTCGGCACGCTGTTCGCGCCCACCGAAGACCGCGACCATGCCGGCGGCGGCTTCACCCACAAGCTCGGTGATCGGGTCAGCATCAGCTCGCCACTGCTGGGCACCCTGCACAATCAGGTCACCCACAGCAGCGATGCCGCGCCCTGGACCTTCGGCGTCGGCGCGCTGCTGCGCAATCTGGCCCGCCGCGGTTTGCTACGCCCCTGAACATCACGCACCCTGTAGCGTCGCCCCCGAACATCACGCAGCCTGTAGCGAGGGGGCTTGCCCCGAAAAACCACAATAACGACAAGAGCACACCGCCATGAGCGAGACCCGCCCACGTCCCCTGCGCAGCCAGCAATGGTTCGACGACCCTGAACACGCCGACATGACCGCCCTCTACGTCGAGCGCTACATGAACTACGGTCTGACCCGCGACGAGCTGCAATCCGGCCGGCCGATCATCGGCATCGCCCAGACCGGCAGCGACCTGACCCCCTGCAATCGTCACCACATCGAACTGGCCCAGCGGGTCAAGGCCGGCATCCGCGATGCCGGCGGCATTCCCATGGAATTCCCGGTGCACCCGATCGCCGAACAGAGCCGCCGCCCGACGGCGGCGCTGGACCGCAATCTGGCCTATCTGGGGCTGGTGGAAATCCTCCACGGCTATCCCCTGGACGGCGTGGTGCTCACCACCGGTTGCGACAAGACCACCCCCGCTTGCCTGATGGCCGCGGCGACCACCGACCTGCCCGCCATCGTGCTGTCTGGCGGGCCGATGCTCGACGGCTGGCACAAGGGCCAGTTGATCGGCTCCGGCACGGTGCTGTGGCATGCCCGCAACCTGATGGCGGCAGGCGAGATCAACTACGAAGGCTTCATGGAAATGACCACCGCCGCCTCGCCCTCGGTGGGCCACTGCAACACCATGGGCACGGCGCTGTCGATGAACGCCCTGGCCGAAGCCCTGGGCATGTCGCTGCCCGGCTGTGCAAGCATTCCGGCGCCTTACCGTGAGCGCGGGCAAATGGCCTACGCAACCGGCAAACGCATCTGCGAGCTGGTGCGCGAGGACATCCGTCCTTCGCAGATCATGACCCGTCCCGCGTTCGAGAACGCTATCAAGGTGGCCTCCGCGCTCGGTGCCTCGAGCAACTGCCCACCGCACCTGATCGCCATCGCGCGGCACATGGGCGTCGAGTTGAGCCTCGACGACTGGCAGGCGCTGGGTGAAGACGTGCCCCTGCTGGTCAATTGCATGCCGGCCGGCAAGTACCTGGGCGAGAGCTTCCATCGCGCCGGCGGTGTGCCGGCGGTGATGCATGAACTGCGCAAGGCGGGCCAGCTGCATGAAGACTGCGCCACCGTCAGCGGCAAGAGCATCGGCCAGATCGTCAGTGACGCGGCCAGCAGCGACACGGATGTGATCCAGCCCTATGACCATCCGCTCAAGCACCGCGCCGGTTTCATCGTGCTCAGCGGCAACTTTTTCGACAGCGCGATCATGAAGATGTCGGTGGTCGGCGAGGCGTTTCGCAAGACCTACCTGTCCGAGCCGGGTGCCGAGAACAGCTTCGAAGCTCGCGCCATCGTGTTCGAAGGCCCCGAGGACTACCATGCGCGTATCAACGATCCGTCACTGGATATCGACGAGCGCTGCATCCTGGTGATTCGCGGTGCCGGCACCGTGGGCTATCCGGGCAGCGCCGAGGTGGTCAACATGGCGCCGCCAGCGGCCTTGATCAAACAGGGCATCGACTCCCTGCCGTGCTTGGGCGATGGCCGCCAGAGCGGCACCTCGGCCAGCCCATCGATCCTCAACATGTCGCCTGAAGCCGCAGTCGGCGGTGGTCTGGCCCTGCTGAAAACCAATGACCGGCTGCGCGTCGACCTTAACAAGCGCAGCGTCAACCTGTTGGTGGACGAGGCTGAGATGGCCGAGCGTCGCGCCGCCTGGGCGCCCAGTTATCCGGCTTCACAGACGCCCTGGCAGGAGCTGTATCGGCAGTTGGTCGGCCAGTTGTCGACCGGGGGCTGCCTGGAGCCGGCAACTCTGCACCTGCGGGTGATCGCCCGCACCGGCGGCGAGCCGCGCCACTCCCACTGACCACAACCTGTAGCGAGGGGGCTTGCCCCCGATGGGGCGGTCAGCCAACCCCAAATACCGAATCGGGGGCAAGCCCCCTCGCTACAGGGAGCCAGCAGATTTTGACGTGATTACTTCAACGCCCTTGTTGCTGCCACGTCGGCATCTGCCTAGCATCGAATCCGAGCGTTCATAACAATAAAGCCAGAGCTTCGGAGAACAATAATGAAGATCGCCCTCGATCCCTACATGCACCGCCACCTCAGCCTGCCCGAGCTGTGCCGCAAATCCGCGGAACTGGGCTTCGAATACCTCGAGCTGTCACCACGGGACGATTTTCTGCCCTGATGGGTGCATCCGCGCGCCCACAAGGAGCGCATCGGCGAGTTCAAGAAAGCCCTGCGCGATCATGGCGTGCAGCTTGCCTCGATTTTGCCGATGTACCGCTGGGCCAGCCCCCATGAAGACGAACGCCGCACCGCCGTCGAGCATTGGAAGCAGGCGATCGGCATTGCCGTGGACATGGGCTGCACCACCATGAATTCGGAATTCGGCCGTGGTCCATCGCCGGATCGTGGTCATACCGTCAGCTGCTGCGGCGGCGTGCATAGTCACGAATCCAGTGAAGCGGCCTGGTGGCGCTCGATGGAAGAGCTGGTGCCGATTCTCGAACACGAAGGCGTGACCCTGTCGAGCCCCATCCCGAGGACTGGTGCGAGACCTTGAACCCGGCGGTGGACATCATCAAGACCATCGGCTCGGACAACGTCAAGTTCCTCTATTGCGCGCCGCACACCTATTACTTCGGCGACGACATGGCGAGGATGATCGCCGAAGCCGGCTCGATGATCGCCCACGTGCACATCGCCGACACCTACAACCACAAGGCTTCCTCGGGGCTGCGTTATATCGTCAACCCGCCGGGGGCGAAAGTGACGGTGCACCAGCACATGGACATGCATCAGGGCGAAATCGACTGGGACGTGTTTTTCGCTGCACTGGCCAAGACCGGCTTCGACGGTATCGTCACGGCCTGTGTGTTCGGCTGGGAGGAGCGCGCGGACGAGTCAGGGAGATTCATGCGCCAGGAAATCCAGAAGTACGTGGACAAGTATTTCCGCTAAAGCCTTGCTCAATCGCCTGTAGCGAGGGGGCTTGCCCCCGAAAACCCCGACAGCGACACCTGCGTCGCTGATACCTCGCAATCGGGGGCAAGCCCCCTCACTACAGGTTCAAGATGACGCGTGGGCCGCCTGAACAATATTTAAGCTTTATCCCCCCCGCCGGTTATGGTTTATTGGCAGCCTTTTTCCTCTGCCAAGGATTTGCCCATGCCTGCTTCTCGCCTGAAACTGCTGTTCGCCAGCGCTTCCCTGCTGCTCGGCTGCCTGCTGTCGCCACTCGCCTTCGCCCACGCCCACCTGAAAGCCCAGACGCCCGCCGCCGATGCCACGGTCGCCGCCCCGGCCGAGCTGCGCCTGAGCTTCTCCGAAGGGGTCGAGCCCAGCTTCAGCCAGGTCACGGTGACCGCTGCGGATGGCAAGAGCGTCGAGGTCAAGGCGCTGAACACCGCCGCTGGCGACAACAAGACCTTGATCGTGACGCCGGCCGCACCCTTGGCGGCAGGCAAGTACAAGGTCCAGTGGCAGGTGCTGTCGGTGGATACTCACAAGAGCAACGGTGACTACAGCTTTACGGTCGGCCAGTAATCCATGAGTCTTCTGGTGCTGCTGCGGTTCGTGCACTTTTCGGCGGTTCTGGTGTTGTTCGGGGTCACTGTGTTCCGGCCGCTGCTGGCGGGTTCACCGGCGCTGCTGGGCAATCTGCGCCGGCGCATGGATCCGGTGCTGTGCTTCGTCGCCCTGCTGGCGTTCCTCAGCTCGGTCGGCTGGCTGCTGGCCGCCGTCGCCGACATGGCCGGTTCCTGGCCCGAAGGGATCAAGGCCGAGACCCTGCGCAAGGTGCTGTTCGATACCTTCTTCGGCAAGGTCTGGGCCGTGCATGTGGTGCTGTGCCTGGTGCAGCTGGTGTACTGGCGCATTCCCGGCTTGCGCTCGGCGCGTATCCCCCTGGTGCTGGCCAGCCTGGCGTTGCTGACCCTCGCACCGATCGGCCATGGCGCCATGTTCAACGGTATCGCCGGTGCCCTGCTGATCGCCAATCAGGCCTTGCACCTGGCGTGCACCGGTGCCTGGCTGGGAGCGCTGACCTTGCTCGCATGGATACAGAACCGTCCGCAGGATCACGACCTGCGCGCACTGCTGGCGCGCTTCAGTGGCTATGGGGTGTGGCTGGTGGCGGGCATCATCGCCTCGGGGGTGATCAACGTGCGGGCCATGACCGGCTCCTTCCTGCCGGGCGCCTCGGGCTTCGCGCTGGTGCTGGGCATCAAGCTGGTGCTGGTACTGGGGATGCTGACCTTGGCCAATTACAACCGCCGCCACAGCGCCACGGCCAGCCTGGAGCGGCTGCGGGCCAGTGTCTCGGCGGAATGGTTGCTGGGCATGGGCGCATTGGCAGCGGTGTCGCTGCTGGGCACCCTGGCGCCTGTGCCGCTGAACTGAGCCAACCGGCCCGCTGTTCGTCCGGCACCCCATGCAAATCCGCAGCGGCGCCATGATCCGCCGGGTATACTGCCGCGCTCAATCACTACTGTGTACGTTCCGGAGTCGTTTATGCCTGCCAAGCCCCCTTCTGTCGCCGCTGTACCTGACACTGGCATCGAGGCTGACATCGACGCCACTGCGGTCGAGTCCGAAACTTCCACTAAAGACAGCAAGGCCGCCGTGCCAGCCTTTCGTTTCCCGTTCAACCCCGGTGCCTTGACCAAGCCCAGCCCCGCCAATTACCCGGGCGCCGGCAAGTCCAACCACGACAAGACCCCAGGCCGCGCGCCTAACGGTACACGCCGGTCCATGGGCAAGCGCTGAAAAAACTCAGGGCGTCACCGGCGCATTGGTAGTGATGAGATGCGGCTGCGGCGCCCTGTTGCGGATCACTTCGCTGACCAATTGCTGCGGGCCTCGATGGCAGCGGTACTTGACTCCGCGCCGCGCCGCCATACTGCTGACCGTCTCCATGCATTCGGCTTCGGTGGCATAGGCCACAGGCTTGCGCTCGTCGACACACCCTTCCACCCCGCTGCACAGCGTCATCACTACAAAATACACTGTCATCATTGCCGAAATCTCCATGCTTGCCGGGACGTTACCCACAGTTGCCCGTCGTCGTGGCATGGCTGCCACAAAGCGTTCTGGAAGGCTGCGGGGTGATCGATGGGGTGGCGAACGACGGCTGCCCTACGACGTTTTATCCATCGATTGACGCGGATTCTGCGCTTGGAGTTCGGGGTGAACAATGGCCCAAGGCCGCCACCCGTCGGAATAACGTCAGATTTTTAACAATATTTTCACCAAATATTTAACTATTTGATTTCTATGAATTTTTAAAACGACGGCTAATTGGCGGCGTCTTTGTAAGTCTTTTCCTTTACACCTGACTATTGGCGTCAACCAAATATCGATCAGCGTAAAGCCCCCGACTAGAGGGCTTTACGCCACATACTGGCTTGGCGCCCGTGGCTCAGCCGCGACCGGCAAATGGCATATTAGTGGCCATCACCGTCATATTTAGAACGTTTGCCGACAGTGGCAATGACGCCATATAACGCACGGCTTCGGCGACATCCTTGACATCGCACATCGGCTCCACCGCCGTCGTGCCATTGGCTTGCAACACACCCTTGGTCATGCGCGCCGACAGTTCGGTCAGAGCATTGCCGATATCGATCTGGCCTGCGGCGATATTGAACGCACGGCCGTCCAGCGCCAGGGTTTTGGTCAGGCCCAGCACCGCGTGTTTGCTGGCGGTGTAAGGCGCACTGAATGGCCGCGGCGTATGGGCCGAGATCGAGCCATTGTTGATGATGCGTCCGCCTTGGGGCTGCTGACGGCGCATCAGGGCGAAGGCGCCGCGGCTGCACAGGTAGACGCCGGTGACGTTGGTATTGATGACGTTGAGCCAGTCCTCGACGGGCAGCTCGTCGATGGGCACGGCCTTAGCGCCGATACCGGCATTGTTGAAAATCACGTCGAGGCGGCCATAGACCTCTTCCACCCTGGTGAACAGGGCGTCGACACTGGCCTGGTCGCGTACATCGGTGGGGATGGCCACAGAGCATCGCGGCCTTGGGCGCGAAGCTCCTGCACCAGCGCCTCCAGCGGCTCGACGCGACGCCCGGCCAGCGCCAGGCGATAGCCATCGGCGGCAAGCTCCAGGGCAACGGCGCGGCCGATGCCGCTGCCGGCGCCAGTGACCAGCGCGATCTTGCCGTGGGCGGGAGTGGTCAGGGTGTTATCGGACATTGTCATGACTCCTTGGCGGTTATAAGCAGGTTCGGCGCTGTGCGCTCAAAGCGCCTACAGCATAGACCGCCTGCCACCCTTGCCGCCAAGGCAAACGCTCGCCGCTGCTTTACCGCTGGCGATGGCCGTGTGGCGTTCTAGCCGTACCAATACCCATACCCATCATGATCAAGAGCGCTTATCATGCGCGTTTCCCTTGGTCAGCCCTCCCCGCCCATGTCCGAGCTCCCTCCTCACGAGCCCTCAGGCCCGCCTGCAGTCGCCGAGCCGTCTGCCGGCAGCTCCGAGGCCATGCTGCAGACCTTTCTGCAGCAACAGGGGCGCATGGAAAAACAGCTCAGCCGCTGGGTGGCCTGCCGCGCCACAGCGGCGGACCTGGTCCAGGAACTGTTCATCCGTCTGTGGCGGCGCAAGGATGTGCAGGTCGAGGACCTGGGCCAATACATGATGCGCAGCGCGCGCAACCTCGCCATCGATCATTTGCGCAGTCAGCGCAGCCGCTTGCGCACCGAGTCGGCGCTCTTGCCCGAGCAGATGGTCGGCGCGCCGACCACGGTAGAGGACGGCCATCAGGCCGACCACGATCTGCATCTGGTCGATGCCGCGCTGCGCACGCTGCCGGAGCGAACTCGCCACGTGTTCCTGCTCAACCGTATCCACGGCCAGTCCTACAGCGAAATCGCCGACGGCCTGGGGATCTCCGCCAGCGCCGTGGAAAAACATATGATGCGAGCCCTGCAGGCCTGCAAAGACAGCATCGCCATGGACACGTCCAGCCATGCCAGCCACCGGAAGGCCAGACCATGACCCCGACCACCCCTGTCTTGCGCCAGCTGAGCGAAGACGTCGCCCTGCTGTGGGTCACACGTCTGGCCGCCGAACCTGACAATCGCCAGTTGGATGAAGCACGCCTGAGCCCGCAGGAGCGCGCCGATCTGCAGCGCTGGCTCGACGCCGATCGCGTCAATGTCCAGGCCTACGCCCACGCCCGCCAACTTTGGCAACTCACCGCGATGCCCGCAGCGCGCCTGGCCGCCGAAGAAGACGCCGCGCTGCAGTCGATCCTGCGCCGCAGCCGCCTGCAACGGCGCCGACCACGACAGCGCCGCGCGGCCCTGGCCATCGCGGCGAGCCTGCTGTTCGCGGCGGTATCGATGCTGGCCTGGCAACCCGAGCGCTGGCTGGACAACCTGCAAGCCGACTACCACAGCGCTCCCGGGCAACTGCGCAGCCTAACCCTTGCCGACGGCAGCGAAGTGACGCTGGACGGCGACAGCGCGCTGGAGGTGTCCTTGACCGACAGCGGTCGCGAAGTGCGCCTGCGGCGTGGCGCGGCGTTCTTCAAGGTCCGCCACAACGGCCAGGCCTTCGTGGTGCACGCCGACAATGGCGAGGTGAAGGTGCTCGGCACCCGCTTCGAGGTTCGCCGCGAAGCGCGCGGCACTGAAGTGACGGTGGAAGAAGGCCGGGTCGCGGTCAGCCCCTTACCCGGCATCGCGCCCCAGGTGCTGACCGCCGGCCAGCGCATCGACTACCGTGACGGCCACGCCGGTGCATTGCAAAACGTCGATCTGCACCAAGCCTTCGCCTGGCGCGACGGCCGCCTGAGCTTTCGCCGCGTGCCACTGAGCGATGCCCTGGCCGTGCTGCAACGCTACTATCCGCAACGTATCGTGCTGCTGGACAGCAATCTGGGCGCGCGCCCGGTCAGTGGCGAATTCAGCGATCAGGACCCGCTGGTGGTCCTCGCGGCCTTCCAGGCCGTGCTGGGGTTTTCCCAGCAGCGTCTGCCGGGTGGGACCTTGCTGATTCATTGACCGCCACACTGCTCGCTGCGAAATCCTGGGGCGTGCACATCAATCGCTAATGAGATATATTCGCATTAATTTACTCGACGAAGAGCTCTCCCCGCGATGCGCTGCCGGTTGCCCTATACCCTGCTGGCACTCTTGCTAAACGGCATCGCGGCAGCGCCCGTCGGCTTCGCCGCCGACCTGGCCCAGAGCAGCGCGCCGCGCTACCGCTTCGCCCTCCCCGCGCAACCCCTCAGCGATGCCCTGGCCGCCGTCAGCCGCCTGACCGGGCAGAACGTGGTGTACGCCGAGGATCTGCCCTACCGCCTGCAAGCGCCGCCCCTCAAAGGCAGCTATAGCGCTGAAGAGGCCTTGGCGCGGCTGCTGGCCGGCACCTCGCTGGCCGTGCAGCGCAGTGACGTGCACACCCTGGCGATCAGCGAGCAGGCACCCGCAGGCGACAACATCCTGCTGCAACCGCTGAACATCGACGACGACCGCCTGCGCAGCTATCAACCCGACGCCGTGACCCGCATCAGCCATTCCCGCCAGCCCTGGCTGGAACAACCACAGGCCATCAGCCGCGTGAGCAATGAGGTGTTGCGCGACCAGCAACCGCGCAATCTGGACGACGCCCTGCGCCATGTCAGCGGTCTGACCCAGGGCAACACACTGGGCAGCACCCAGGACACGCTGATCAAGCGCGGCTTCGGCGACAACCGCGATGGTTCGATATTGCGCGACGGCATGCCGGTGGTGCAGGGCCGCAACTTCAACGCCACCACCGACAGCATCGAGGTGCTCAAGGGTCCCACCGCCCTGCTGTACGGCATCCAGGACCCTGGCGGGGTGATCAACGTGGTCAGCAAGACCCCGCAGTTGCATGTCCGCAACGAGCTGCGAGGCAAGGCGTCGAGTTTTGCCCATGGCCGCGACGGCGGTGATGTGACACTCGACAGCACCGGCCCGCTGTTCACCGATGCGTCCGCCAGCACCGGCCTGGCCTACCGGATGATCATCGATCACCAGGACGAGACCTACTGGCGCAACTACGGCCAGCACCGTGAAACCCTGGTGGCCCCATCGCTGGCCTGGTACGGCGACCGCGATGAAGTGATCGTCGGTTATGAGCACCGCACATTCGTCACCCCCTTCGACCGCGGTACCGTAATCAACCCCGCCACCGGCCATGTGCTCGACATCCCCTATGACCGGCGCCTGGATGAACCCTTCAACAACATGACCGGCCATTCGGATCTGCTGCGCCTGAGCTACGACCATGCCTTGAACGATGACTGGCAACTGCGCGCCGCCTACAGCTACAACGAAGAATCCTACGACGCCTATCAAGTGCGCATCAGCGGCGTCAACACCCAGGCCGGCACCCTGGCGCGGCGCATGGACGGCACCCTGAATTCCATCAGCCGCGATCAGCAAGGCCAGCTCGAGCTGTCCGGCAGCACGCGGCTCGCGGGGCTGGAGCACGAGTTGCTGCTGGGTGTGAGCAACGAGCATCGGCTCTACTATCGTGGCGACCTGCTGCGCCAGACCGCCCTGAGCACCTTCAGTTACCTCGATCCGGTGTACGGCCGCGAAGTCGCGCCCACCACCGTCTCGCCCAGCGACAGCGACCAGTCGGATCGCCTGCGCACCAGCGCCGTGTATCTGCGTGACAGCATTCATCTCAACGACCAATGGATCGCCACCCTCGGCGCCCGCGCCCTGGTGTACGACCAGTACGCCGGTCGCGGTCGGCCGTTTCATGCCAACACCGACATCAACGGCAGCGCCTGGGTACCCAGCGCCGGCCTGGTGTACCGCTTTGCCCCGCAGTGGTCGTGGTACGCCAGCTACAGCGAATCGTTCAAGCCCAATTCGAGCATCGCCCCGCTGAACGCCGCCACGACGCAGATCATCGACTCTACCATTCGCCCGGAGCAGGCCAAGGCCTGGGAGACCGGCCTCAAGTACGAGCGCGATAACGGCCTTACCGCCAGCCTGGCGCTGTACGACATCCGCAAACGCAACGTGCTGGTCAGCGAAACCATCGATAACGAGCCGGTCAGTCGCAACGCCGGCGCGGTGCGTTCGCGCGGTATCGAACTGGAAGCCAGCGGTACGCTGGCCGAGCACTGGGAGCTCATGGCGGCCTACTCTTACACCGACGCCTGGGTCACCCGCGATCCGCAACTGCAAGGCAAGCCGCTGCAGAACGTGCCGCGCCAAAGCGGCTCGGTGTACGCCAGTCGGGACATGGGCAGCGTGCTCGGCCTGGGCGACGTGCATATTGGTGGCGGCCCGCGCTACGTCGGCGAGCGCGCCGGCGATCCGGCCAACAGCTTCCGCCTGCCGGCCTACACGGTGACCGACGCTTTCGCACGGCTGGATACCCACGTGGGTGGGCACAAAATGCAGTTGCAGTTGAACGTCAACAACCTGTTCAACCGCGAGTATTACCCTTCGAGCGTGAGCCAGTACATGGTGTCGATGGGGGATCCAAGGCAGGTGGTGTTGTCCAGCAGTGTGGAGTTTTAAGCGGGCCTCTGCGGCCTGAAGTTCGCCCTGATCGTACTAAATGAAAATTATTCAAACTTTTTGCTGAGGTGTTTACCCTCGGCCTCCGTGTAGTGAATGAAAAGCAATCTTATTCGCACTCACTTCACACGGATCACCACTCATGAAACACCCTGCAGCGATGGCACCCGGCGCCGAGATGGCGGCACAGTTGGCGATTGGCGGCGTTTGGATCGGGGGCAAGCCCCCTCGCTACAAGGGCGCGGCGTGCGCGGCAGGCGTGTTGATGCTGGCGCTGGGGCAACCGGTGTGGGCTGCTGACGCGGTCGAAATCGGCGCCGTGAACATCGACAGCAGCGCCGACCAGACCGCCACCGAAAAAAGCCAGGTCAGTTACCAGGCGGTCAGCTCGACAGTGGCTACGCGCACCGAGACGCCGCTGATCGAAACGCCGCAGTCGGTCAACGTCGTGACCCATCGGGTCATCGAGGACCGCGCGCCGCAGAGTCTGGACGAAGCGATCAACGCGGTCAGCGGCGTCAAGCAGGGCAACACCCTGGGCGGTACCCAGGACGCGATCATCAAGCGCGGCTTCGGCACCAACCGCGACAATTCGATCATGCGCGACGGCATGCAATCGGTGAACGCGCGCAACTTCACCCCCACCACCGAGCGAATCGAGGTGCTCAAGGGCCCGGCGTCCATGCTCTACGGCGTGCAGGACCCAGGCGGCGTGATCAATGTGGTGACCAAGAAGCCGCAACTGACCCAGGCCAATTCCATCTCCGCCTGGGGCACCAGCTTCGGTGGCGGCGGCGCACAGATCGACAGTACCGGGCCGCTGGGCAATACCGGCCTGGCCTATCGCTTCATCTACGACAAGCAGCAATACGATTACTGGCGCAACTTCGGCAGCACCGATCAGGAAGTGATCGCGCCGTCGCTGTCCTGGTTCGGTGAAGACACCACGGTCACCGCGGCCTACGAGCACATGGAGTATTCGGTGCCGTTCGACCGCGGCACGCAGATCAACACCAGCACCGGCAAGGTCCTGGACATCCCGCGCTCGAGGCGCCTGGACGAGCACTTCAACATCACCACCGGGCGCTCGGACGCTTTCAACCTCACCGCCGAGCATCGCCTCAACGACGACTGGACCCTGCGCGCCGCCTACGGCTACAGCCGCAACTATTACAACGACCATCAGCAGCGCTACATCTCCGGCAACTTCGTCACCGGCAAGATCACTCGCCGCGGCGACGCCACCCGCGATGCCGTGCAGTACGCCCACACCGCCACCGTCAATGCCCTGGGCAACCTCGAGTTCGCCGGCATGCGTCACGAGCTGCTGGTGGGCGTCGACTTCATGAAGAATGACCGCACCCTGGGCGACTTGATGCGCAGCGCCAACGAGAGCTCCTTCAACTACAACGATCCGGTCTACGGCAACGTACCGGTGCCCAGCACCGTCAGCGCCAAGGACAGCGACCAGACCGACAACCTGAAAACCCATGCGCTGTTCGTGCAGGACAACATACACCTCAACGATCAGTGGATCCTCCAGGCCGGCCTGCGCTATGACTCGTTTACCGAATACACCGGCAAGGGCCGCCCTTTCATCGTCGGCTCCGATCAGGATCGCAGCAAGGTGGTGCCGCGCGTAGGCCTGGTGTACATGATCCGCCCGGACTGGTCGGTGTATGGCAGCTATACAAAGTCGTTCCGCCCGAACACCTCGATCGCCACGCCGATCGGCGACCTGCCGCCCGAAGAAGGCACCTCTTACGAGATCGGCACCAAGTTCCAGAACGACAGGGTCACCGCCACCCTGGCGGCGTACAACATCGTCAAGAAAAACGTGCAGACCAGCGCCACCTGCGGCACCGAGACCTGCACTCGAGTGGGCGGCGAAGCGCGCTCGCGTGGCGTCGAACTGGACGTCACCGGGCAGCTCAGCGACGCCTGGAGCGTGACCGGCAGCTATGCCTACGACGATACCGAATGGACCGAAGACCCGATCCTCAAGGGCACCCCGTTGGACGGCGTGTCGAAAAACACCGCGGCGCTGTACCTGACCCGCGACTTCGGGCAGGTCGGCATCGGCAATCTGCGCGCCGGCTTCGGCGGCCGCTACATGAGCAAATGGGGGGTCAACGACGGTGCGACCGGCGCGGCCAACCACGAGTACTACCTGCCTGAAGCCAAGGTCGCAGATGCCTTCGTCGCCTACAAGCTCAAGGTCGACCAGAAGGATGTGACCCTGCAGCTCAACGTCAAGAACCTCTTCGACGAAACCTACTACGTCAGCAGCAGCGGCCTCGGCTCCCCCGCCATCGTGATCGGCGAACCGCGCCAGGTCATCGGCAAAGTGACCCTGGCGTTCTGATGCCCGTTACCCTTGAAGGACCGACCATGACCACCACTCTCCTGCGCGCCCTGGCCCTGGCCACGGGCGCCCTGCTCGCCGGCCACGCCAGCGCGGCCAAGCCACCGATGCTGGATGCCGGGTTGAGCGACTACAAGGCGCAAACCTTGAGCCCGACCGCAGGCGCGTCCTACCTCGACGCTACCGGTGCCATCCGTATCGGCGGTGCCGAACACGTGAACTACATCGTCGAGCGCTTCAACACCGCCCTGCGCAAGACTCATCCGGGCTGGCGCTTCGTCAACGAGTCCAAGGGCACCACCAGCGCGGTGCCCTTGCTGACCCACGGCGTGACGCTGTTCGGTGCAATGGGTCGCGGCATCAACGAACTGGAAACCAGCGCCTACAGCAAGATCGTCGGCACCGCGCCGCTGGAAATCCGTATCGCCTACGCGGCCAACGACACCTCCCAGCACCTGGCCACTTCGCTGGCGGTTTACATCAACCGTGCCAACCCGCTGGCGCAGCTCAGCGCCTTGCAGGTGACTCGCGCCTTGAGCGTCGGCAATCCGGAAGGCGACCTGTCGACCTGGGGCCAGTTGGGCCTCGCGGGCGAGTGGCGTCTGCGGCGTATCCATCCTTACGGCACGCCGGAGTTCACTGGCTTCGGCACCTATATGCAAGCCGCTCATCTGCGCGGCCGTCCCTTGGCGCCGGGCTATGAAGCCTATGGCAACACCGAATCGATCCTCGAGCGTCTGGCTGCCGACCCGGCCGGCCTGGCCGTGGCCGCCATCGGCCTGGAGAACGCGCAGATCAAGCAGTTGCCGATCGCCGACGACACCGGCGCCTTGACCACCGGCACCCCGGCTGAAGTGCGCGAGGGCCGTTATCCCTATGGCCGTTATCTGTACCTGTACCTGCGTCGCGAACCGGGCAAGGCCATCGACCCTGTCGCCCGGGAATACCTGCGTTTCGTGCTGTCGCGTCAAGGTCAGCAGATCATCGCCGCGCAGCCCAAGGGGTACTTCCCGCTGAGCGCTGCGGATGCCCGTGCCGAATTTGCCAAACTGGATGAGGTAGCACCGCAATGATCGGCCCTGCATTGATCAAAATGACCCAACGCGCCGCGTTGCTGGCACCTCTGCTGATCGCCACGCAACTGTATGCAGCGGTGGCTCGGGCGGACGACCTCCGTGCACCGGCCAAGGCCGGCTACCTGACCGCCGACGGCGCCATCGCCATTATCGGCAACGACGGCATGCAACCCTTGATCGAGCAGCTGGATGCGCTGTTCATCAAGCAGCATCCGGGCTTTCGCTTTGCCGTGCGCGGCGAAGGTTCTTCGGTCGGCTTGCCGGCCCTGACTGCGGGCGCCGCGGCGATTGCGCCGCTGTCGCGGGAAGCCTGGCTGGGCGACATGCACGGCTATGAGCAGGTATTCGGACGCAAGCCGCTGGACATCCGCATCGGTTATTCCGGCTGGGGTCCACGGGACAGCGGCAAGACGCCGCCGGCCGTGTATGTGCATCCTGACAACCCGCTGGCACAGCTGACGCTGCAGCAATTGGCGCGGGTGGTCACCGCCGGGCAGGCCGAAGGCGATATCAATACCTGGGGCCAATTGGGGCTTGGCGGCGACTGGGCGGCGCGGCGCATTCATGTCTACGGGCTGCGCGATGACGGCGGTTTTGCCACCAACCAGCGGATGGATCGCTTTGGCGGCCTGCCGTTCAGCCTGCACTACGAGGCGCTGGACAGCGTCGCCGAGGTGCTCAAGGCGGTGGCTGGAGATAGCCATGGCATTGCCCTGACCGGTTGGGCCGACGCTGGCAAACTGGCGCCGGGCTTGCATCTGGTGGCCTTGAGCCGTGCAGCGGGAGAAGCGCCCCATGGCCCGGCCTATGACGAGGTCGCCAGCGGCGCCTATCCGTTGTCGTCGTACCTGCACTTGTTCGTCAACGGCACGCCCGGGCAACCGCTGGAGCCGTTTATCAAGGCGTACCTGCAGGTGGCATTGAGCGATGAGGGTCAGGCGCTGGTGAAGGCGCAGCGCGATACCGCCGAGGGGTACGTGGCGCTGAGCCCTGAGGATCTGGCGAAAGAACGCAAGAAGCTGGAGGGGTTGTAAGGTCGATCCAACCCTGTAGCGAGGGGGCTTGCCCCCGATATGTCGTGTCAGGGACTGATGCAGTGTCTGACACGGCGTATCGGGGGCAAGCCCCCTCGCTACAGAGAGATGCGTCAGCGGTCAGGCCAGCTCGCTTAGGTCGGCGGCATTGAAAGGCTTGAGGCTTTCGCTGTCGCCCGCGCGGACCTTGGCGACCCAGCGTGGATCGCTGAGCAGGGCGCGGCCCACCGCGATCAGATCGAACTCGTCCTTTTCCATGCGTTTGACCAGCTTGTCGAGGCTGGTTGGTTGCGAGCTCTCGCCGCCGAATGCGGCCATGAAATCCCCGGACAAGCCCACCGAGCCGACGCTGATGGTTGCCGCACCGGTGAGCTTTTTCGCCCAGCCGGCGAAGTTCAGGCCGTCTTCACCGTCCAGCTCCGGGAACTCCGCTTCCCAGAAACGCCGTTGCGAGCAATGCAGAATATCGACCCCGGCTTCGACCAAGGGCACCAGCCAGTCGGTCATCGCCTGCGGGGTGGTCGCCAGGCGCGCGGTGTAGTCCTGCTGCTTCCACTGGCTCAGGCGCAAGATGATCGGGAAGTCCTCGCCCACCGCGGCGCGCGTGGCCTTGACCACTTCGGCGGCGAAGCGCGAGCGCTCCTTGATGGTCGCGCCGTTGAACGCGTCGGTGCGCTGGTTGGTGCCGCCCCAGAAAAACTGGTCGAGCAGATAACCATGAGCGCCGTGAATTTCCACGGTATCGAACCCCAGCCGCTGGGCATCGGCGGCGGCCTTGGCATAGGCGGCGATGGTATCGGCGATGTCCTCATCGGTCATGACGGCGCCGCGCGGGGTATCCGGGGCTACCAGGCCCGACGGACTTTCAATGCCGTGGCCCGGCGTCCAGTCGGTGAGGAAGCTGGCGACCGCGCCGACATGCCAGATCTGCGGGCCCATCTTGCCGCCTGCCGCGTGGACTTCGTCGATCACGTGCTGCCAACCGGCCAAGGCTGCTTCGCCATGGAAAAACGGAATGCCTGGATCGTTGCGCGAGGCCGGACGGTTGATCACCGTGCCCTCGGACAGGATCAAGCCGACATCGCTTTCGGCACGGCGGCGGTAGTAGGCGGCGATATTGGCGTCCGGCACGCCTTCGGGGGCGAAGGAACGGGTCATCGGCGCCATGACGATGCGGTTCTTCAGGGCCAGTGATTTGAGCTTGAAAGGCTTGAACAACGGATCGAGGCTGGATTGGCTCACGGCGAAAGGCTCCATTGGAAATGAACGCCCATAGTATAAGATGTATACCTGATATCAATCAGGCACCACCAAGCTATCAGGTATACCCGAGGAAACCACCCATGCCCGCCCAGCCAGATGAACACGCCGAACCCAAGGTGTTTCGCGCCGATTGCTCCAGCCGTTTGTTGCTGGAACAGATCGCCGACAAGTGGTCGGTGCTGATCCTTGCGGCGTTGTGTCCGCAGCCGTTGCGCTTCAACGAAGTGCGCCGACGCCTCGACGGCATCACCCAGAAAGCCCTGACCCAGGCGCTGCGGCGCCTGGAGCGCAGCGGCATCGTCGCGCGGCGGGTGATCCCCAGCTCCCAGGTGGCGGTGGAATACAGCATCACGCCACTGGGGCGGACGCTGGAGGAGCCGTTTCGGGTGTTGTATCTCTGGACGGTGAAGCATTCGGATCAGGTGCTGCAGGCGCAGCAGGCGTTCGATGCGCGGGCGCTGGAAATGGCGGAGTGACGCCGGATGCTGTGGCGAGGGGGCTTGCTCCCGATAATCGGTACCGGCACCTTGCGGTGTGTCAGTGAAGGCCTATCGGGGGCAAGCCCCCTCGCTACAGGGAGCTTACTTGGCCAGTTCGGCTTCGATCGCCGCCAGCAACTGCGGATCATGGGCGGCGATGTCCGGCGTGAAGCGCCCGACCACTTCGCCGGTACGGCTGATCAGGAATTTCTCGAAATTCCACTGCACTTCCGGCACCGGACGTACCGCAATGCCCTTGCCCGTCAGACGCTCACGCCAAGGTCCCTCGCCAACAGCGTCCGGTTTCGCCGCAGTGAGCGCCTGGTACAGCGGATGCTTGTCTTCATCCACCACGGAAATCTTCGAGAACAACGGGAATTTCACGCCGTAGGTCAGGCTGCAAAACGCTTTGATCTCGTCTTCGGTGCCCGGCTCCTGCGCCTTGAAGTCGTTGGCCGGAAAGCCCAGCACTTCCAGCCCTTGCTCGTGCTTCTCCTCGTAGAGTTTTTCGAGGCCTTCGTACTGCGCGGTCAGGCCGCACTTGGACGCGACGTTGACCACCAGCAGCACCTTGCCGGCGTAGGCTTTCAGGGTTTGCGGGGCGCCGTCGATGGTGGTGACCGGGATGTCATACAGGTTGCTCATGCTCAGTTCCAATAGAGAAGTCGGGCAACCACTGTAATGTTGGAGGCCGGCACCGACAATCAAATGTTCCCGTCGCGCGGCCCTGTCGATTCAGGCCTGGCGCGGCTGATCGTCATCGCTGAGGCGCTGCGCATCATGCAGATCCATCGGGCTGCCGAGCAGAAATCCCTGGATACGATGCACGCCCAAGGCGCGCAAGGCGTCCAGCTCGCCGGTGGTTTCAACGCCTTCGGCGATCACCGTGCTGTCGGTTTCCCGCGCGAAGGCGATCAGCGCCGAGGCCATGGCGCGCAAGGTCGGGTCCTGATCGATGCCACGGGTCAGGCTCATGTCCAGCTTGATCATGTCGGGCGCCAGCTTGACGATGTGACGCATGCTGGCAAAACCCGCACCGGCATCGTCGATGGCCAGGCGTACGCCTGCACGGCGCAGGTTGACCAGAGCCGTCTGCAAGCGTTCGTAATCGCAAATCACTGAGTGTTCGGTGATTTCCAGCACGATGCGGCGGGCCGAATAACCGTGCAGCAACGGCGTCAGGCGACCACTGAAGATCAATTGCGGTGAGCAGTTGATACTTACATAGATGTTATCGGGCAACCGCGACAGTCCCAGCAGCGCCAGCTCGACCGCCCGACACTCGAGCTCGATCCCCAGGCCGGCCTCCGTCGCGTCCTGAAACCACACGTCTGGCGTGCGCACGGTATCGCTGGTGAATCGGGACAGCGCCTCCCAGCCACTGATGGCCAGGCTCGTGGCATCGAAGATCGGCTGATAGACGATCGAGGGCTGAAACTCCTGGAGCAAGGCCGTGATTCGGCGGTGCTTGACGGTGCGCTCGCTCACGGCCTGGAGGTCCAGTTCGAGCTGCTCGGTGACCAGGTCGGCGAAGGCGCGCATCATTTGCAGGTCACGGTCGCTCAGGCTCTGGTCAGGGGCGAAGCCAAAGCAGCAGAAGGTGCCATACAAATTGCCGTCACTGAGGTAGATCGGCACGCTCATGTGCGAACCGATCGGCAAGGCCAGGGTTTCCGGCAAACTCATGGCCAGGGGCACCTGAGAGGTATCGGCGATCAGTTCGGGCAACACGCCGTCGACCACGCGTTGGCAGTATCCGACTTCCAACGACAGCACGTCGCCCTGTTTGATGGGCGAAACGCCCTCGGCATCGACATGCATGAACACGCGGTCGGCACTGCGAAAGCGGGAAACGAAGGCGACATCCATGCCCAGATGTTTGCGCAGGGCTCGCAGGACCCGTTCGATATGCCCGGCATCGGCATTGACGGTGTCCTTGAGACTGATCAGTTCGGCGAGTTGAACGGCTGACATTCCATTGACCTCCAGTGGCCTGCGACTACCAAAAAAACACGCGGGTATAGGGGGAGCACTGTGCTTAGGTTAGCAGCATTATGTAACGCCAGTGAACCAGGCGCTGAACGGCCGTCAATCAACTGACGAAGCCGCCAAGCCGAGGAACCAGAAGGGATTTGCAGCGTATCGGCGATAAAGATAGCGCCGCGCCTCGAACTCCCGGCGATGCGTGCCTACACTGCTAAGCAGTCAATTAACGCACCAGATTAGGACGTCTATGAAGCGTTTAGCAGCGACGGGACTCTGCTGCATTTTGGCAGGTTGCAGCACAGGACAATTTTCTGACGGGCAGAACAGCAGCTTTCCGGTCCAGATCGAACAGATGAACGCCTCGATCAACAATGCCAACGACAGTGTCGACGTCGCGGTGCAGGTCAAGAACGCCTCGGGGGTGGCCATCCGCTCGATCACCCTGGTGCTCACGCCCTATGACGTGGGCGGCAACCGCACCGCGGCGCCTGGCGGCGAGGTCACCTTCAACGGCCCGTTGAAATCTGGCGATAGTGCCGGGCCGCAGACGTTCAACAACGTCTGGCAGGGCTCCGATGTACGCTGCGTGGAAGTGCGGCTGGTCAAGGTCACGCTGATGGATTACTCCAGCTCAAGCATCAGCGGCCAGGCCGCTAACAATCTGGTGGCCAACAACAGCCGACGTCAATGCCATATCGACAGTGACAGCTGAACAGGATCCTGTATCACCGCCGTTACTCACTGGATACGCGATTTCACTTGCCTGGCCCGGGGTGCAAAGATGAGCATCGCGCACCTTTTTCTACCTGTGTGAGTCATGCGAATGAAAGTCCTTTCTGCCCTGGCCCTGGCATTGTCCCTGGCAAGCACCGGCGCCCTGGCCAATGAAGTCGTGGGCGCGGTGGTAGGCGGCGCCGCGGGTGCCGTGGTGGGCAATCAGGCGGCCGGTACTCAGGGCGCTGTCGTCGGCGCGGTGGCTGGTGGTGTGCTGGGCGCAGTGGTGTCCAACCTGCTGGATGACGGCCACGGCGGTCATCACGACCATCGTGACGAGCGCGGCCACGGCGGCGGCCCTGGGCCAGCGATGATGCGCGGGCCAGGCCCCGAGCACTTCCACGATGATCGTCGTGGCCCGCCCGGTGAAGGCCCGCGCTGACCCGAATGATCGCCAGCGCCTTGCCAGCGCCGTGACTGCGGTGCCAGGCAAGGCGGTCAGTCAGCTCAGAAGACCACCTGCAATATTCCTTGGCGGCACTCCTTCAAGGCTTTCTTGATGCTGTCATGGGCCTCGGCGATTCGCGCGGTGGGGCCGACCACAGAAATCGCATAGCGCCCCTGATCTGTCTGCAGACTGGTCGACACTGAACCCACCCCGATTCGATGCTCGCCCGTGTCATAGGCGAAGCCCTCAAGGCGAACCGCCGCCAGCTCGACCAGCAACTGCTCCAGCGACAGCGTAAACGGTGTCAGTTGCTTCATCTTGCCGCGCAACATTTCGATCACCACTTCATCGCTCTTCGATGCCAGTTCCACTTTGCCAGCGGACGACGCATAGACTGTCAGAAAAGTCCCGGAACCAGGCGCTACCCGCAGCTCCTGGTGGGACACCACCGAATGCAGAATCAGCATCTCCAGACCGTTGGCGTGGGTCAGCACCGCGGTTTCACCGGTTTGGTGGGATAACCCTTCGAGGAAAGTACGGGCGCGGTGGGTGATGTCGACGTGGCTGCGCGAGGCGAGGCGCATCAGCATCGGCCCCAGGCACACACCACCCGCCCCGCGGACCTCCAGCAGTTGCTCCAACGCCAATGCATCGACCAGCCGCTGCACGGTGGAACGGGGCAGTTCGATACGTTTGGCGATCTCCCCCAGGCTCAGCCCCGTGGGCTCGTCTTCGAGACTGCGCAGGATCGCCGCCGCGCGAGAAATCACCTGAATGCCGCTGCGCTCTGCATCGTCGGAACTCATCTGTCTTGCCCTCTGTATCGCTGATCGGTACACTGCATCGAATTCTAACCCATTTTATGTTTGGCGCCGCCAGTTTAATTCAGCTGGTCGGGCGTCGAGCCCTCTTGCGATGAAACCTCCGTCATGAGCCCCCCTCCTGCTCCACCTGCCCCCGCGCCCTTTACCTGGCGCCTGGCCCTCGGCCTCGTCGGGGTGCTGATCGCAGCCCTGACCTCGGGGATCAACGACCGCGTCACCGACATCGCCCTGATCGACTTGCTCGGCCATTTCGGCCTGGGCCACGACCAGGGCACCTGGATCAGCACCGCCTACGCGGCTGCCGAAGTCTCGGCCATGCTGCTGGCGCCGTGGTTTGCCGTGACCCTGTCGCTGCGCCGCTTCGCCATCGTCGTGACCTTGCTGTTCGTGACCTTTGGCATGCTCTGCCCGTTCGCCCCCAACGTCGCCAGCCTGGTGACCCTGCGCGTTTTGCAGGGCCTGGCCGGGGGCGCGCTGCCACCATTGCTGATGACCGTGGCGCTGCGGTTTCTGCCCTGGCATATCAAACTCTATGGCTTGTCGGCCTATGCCCTGACGGCCACGTTCGGCCCCAACCTGGCGCTGCCGTTGACCGCCCTGTGGACCGAGGGCGCCGACTGGCGCCTGGTGTTCTGGGAGATCGTTCCGGCCGGGCTGCTGGGCGCGGCGCTGATCGCCTTCGGCTTACCTCAGGACCCGGTGCGCTTCGAGCGCTTCAAGCAATTCGACTGGCGCGGCGTGCTGCTGGGCGCTGGCGGCCTGAGCATGCTGATCGTCGCCCTGACCCAGGGCGAGCGCCTGGACTGGCTGGAATCCCCGCTGATTGCCTGGCTGCTGCTGGGTGCCGCGGCGTGCCTGCCGTTGTTCGTGCTCAACGAGTGGTTCCACCCGCTGCCGATCTTCAAGATCCAGCTGCTGGAGCGACGCAACTTCGCCTTCGGCGTGCTGACGCTGATGCTGTTCCTGTTCGTGAGCATGGCCGGCAGCGCAATTCCGACGGCCTATCTGACCTCGGTCCAGGGTTACCGCCCGCTGCAAAGCATGCCGCTGGCCCTGAGCATCGGCCTGCCGCAACTGGTGCTGGCGCCGCTGGTGGCGACACTGATCAACCGCAACTGGGTCGACGCGCGCTATGTGATCGGCACCGGCCTGGTGTTGCTGACCCTCGCCTGCCTGGGCGGATCGCAACTGACCGCTGAGTGGAACCGTGACAACTTCTATTGGCTGCAGGCCCTGCATGCCGTGGCGCAACCGATGATCGTGGTGCCCCTGCTGATGTTGGCCACCGGCGTGATCCACCCGATGGAAGGCCCGTTCGCCTCGGCCATGGTCAACAGCATGCGCGGCCTGGCCTCGGTATTGGCCAGCGTCGCCCTGGAGAATTTCATCACCGCCCGCGAACACTTTCATTCCAACGTACTGCTCGACCAACTCGGCAACCAGCGCACGGCGCTGACCCCGCTGCTGGACAGCAGCAGCGCCGAGCTGGCCGCCCGGGTTCATCGCCAGGCCTTGGTGCTGACCTATGCCGACGCCTATCTGGGTGTGCTGGTGATCATCGCCATCCTTGCCGTGGTGCTGTTGATCCTGCCCAAGCGCGCCCTTCCCCCGCAACCTCCGATACCCACGTGAGTCCTCGTCCGATGAAACATAGAACCGCTGTCTCCCTGGTCAGCCTGGCCGTCGTCCTGTGCGTCGCCTATGGCGCCTTCCACCTGCTGCGCAGCGATGCCCGGCAAAGCACCGACGACGCCTACATTCGTGCTGATTCGGTGCTGATCGCGCCCCGTATTGCGGGCCAGATCAGCGAGGTGGCCGTCGAGGACAACCAGCGCGTCAAGGCCGGCCAATTGCTCGCACGCCTGGACGACGGCGATTACCTGGCCGCCCAGGCGGCTGCGGCGGCGACCCTGGCCGGGACCCGCGGCGAGCTGAAAAACCTCGATGCCAGTATCGCCCGCCAGGCGGCGATCATCGACCAGGCCGCCGCCGCCACCCGTGCCAGCAGCGCCGCGCTGAAATACGCCCAGGCCAATGCCCAGCGCTATCGCAACCTGTCGAGCAGCGGTGCCGGTACCCAGCAGGAAAGTCAGCGCTCCGACGCCGACCTGCAAGGCGCCGAGGCCGCCCGCGATCGCGACGCCGCCGCACAAGTGGCCGCTGCCCGCAGCCTCGACGTGCTCAGGGCGCAACGGGAAGTGGCTCAGGCTACCGTGGACCACGCTGGGGCCGCGCTGCGCCAGGCTGATCTGAACCTCAGCTATACCCGCATCACCGCGCCACAGGACGGCATGATCGGTCAGCGCTCGGCTCGCGCCGGCGCCTATGTAGCGGTGGGTACACCGTTGATGGCGGTGGTACCACTGAACGACATCTACGTGGTGGCCAACTTCCGCGAAACCCAGTTGGCCGACATGCGCGCCAACCAGCCCGTGAGCATTCATGTCGACAGCCATCCGGACCAGGTCTTCAAGGGCCATCTGCAGAGCCTTTCGCCGGCCACCGGCCTGAGCTTCTCGGCCATCGCCCCGGACAACGCCACCGGCAACTTCACCAAAGTCGCACAGCGCATTCCGGTGAAGATCATCTTCGAGCCCGGCCAGGCGCATATGGATGCGCTGCGGGTAGGCATGTCGGTGGTGGTCGATGTCGACACCCATGGGGGCCAGTGACATGCGTCGTCTTGCCCTGTTATTGAGCATCGCCAGCCTCGCCGCTTGCAGCGTCGGGCCGGATTTCATCAAGCCGGTGCCGGCGCTGCCCAGCCAATGGCAGGCGGACCAGACCAAGACCCAGGCCGCCCCAGTGGATCGCCAGTGGT
This sequence comes from Pseudomonas sp. GW821-FHT01A09, assembly GCF_058986725.1. Lineage (NCBI taxonomy): Bacteria > Pseudomonadati > Pseudomonadota > Gammaproteobacteria > Pseudomonadales > Pseudomonadaceae > Pseudomonas > Pseudomonas sp. GW821-FHT01A09. The sequence continues at coordinate 102,361 of NZ_JBYSWB010000001.1, read as the reverse complement.
GGCAACAGCTGGGTGATCCACAACTGACCGCGCTGATCGAACGCGCGGCCAAGGCCAACCTCGATATACGCACCGCCAGCAATCGCCTGGATCAGAGCCGCAACAGTCGCCAGATCAGTGGGGCCGCGCAGTTGCCCGGCGTCAGTGCCAGTGGCAGCTATCAACGGGCGCGCAACAGCGCGGATGGCCTGAACGATCCGTCATTCGAGAGCGGCAAGGCGCCCTATGAACTGTGGAACAGTACCGTCGATGCCAGCTGGGAGGTCGACCTGTGGGGCCATGTGCGCCGCAGCCTGGAAGCCGCCGATGCCGACATCGCCTTCACGCGGGCCGAACGCGATGGCGTAGTGCTGAGCATTACCGCGCAGATGGCCGACGATTATCTCCGCCTGCGCGGCGTTCAGGCACGTCTGGACGTGGCCCGGCAGAACCTGGAGATCGCTCGCCAGAACCAGAAGCTGACCCAGACCCGCTTCGACAACGGCGTGACCACCAACCTCGATACCGCCAATGCAGCGGCGGCGGTCGAAACCATCCAGGCGACATTGCCGATGCTGGAGGCGGAGCAAGCGCGCTTGATCAATGCCATGAGCTTCTTGCTGGGGGCGGCGCCCGGAGCGCTACACGGCGAGTTGCAGACAGCCAGGGCGATTCCCCATCCGGCGCCGGATGTGCCCTTGGGACTGCCGTCGGAACTGGCCCAGCGCCGTCCCGACATCCAGCGCGCCGAGGCCGCCCTGCACCGTGCCACCGCCGCCATCGGCGTGGCCAAGGCGGACTTCTATCCGCGCATCAGTCTGGGCGCCAGCGTCGGCTTTCAGGCGCTGGATGGCAGTGACTTCGGCGGCTGGAATTCCCGGGAATGGAGCTACGGGCCGAGCCTGTATCTGCCGATCTTCCAGGGTGGACGCCTGACTGGCACGCTGGCCTTGCGCGAGCATCAGCAACAGGCCGCGGCCATCGACTATCAACGTACCGTACTGGCCGCCTGGCATGAAGTGGACGACGCGCGCACCGACTACGCCGCCGAACAGCAGCACTACGCGGCGCTGAACCGCGCGGTCGAGCAGAACCAACTGGCCTTGAGCACCGCGCGCCAACGCTACAAGGAAGGCGCGATCGACTTCATCAATGTGTTGAACGTGCAGCGGGCGTTGCTGGAGACGCAAAGCGCGCTGGTGGGCAGCGCGACCCAGGCGGCGCTGGATCGAGTGCAGTTGTACAAGGCGTTGGGCGGCGGTTGGCCGCAGGATCTGCGGTAAGTCTGCCGGCCTCTTCGCGGGCAAGCCTTGCTCCTACAGTGCAAACAGTTGCAGCGACGTGCGCTTGTGGGAGCAAAGCAAACAGCCCAGCGGCGTGCATTTGTGGGAGCAAAGCTTGCTTGCGAAGAGGCCATCAACCGCAGCACAGAACTCAGCTCTCGCGCACCATCAGTTCGAACCCCAGATCCTGCACCTGCGCCCCACCGGGCTTGTGATCCAGCAGATCCAGCAGCTTCTGCGCCGCCAAGCGGCCGATGGCGGCGCGCGGGGTGCGGATCGAGGTCAAACGCGGTACCACATGAGCCGAGGCCGGCAAGTCGTTGAAGCCGATCATCGCCACCTGCTGCGGCACCGCGATGCCCTGCCGCGAGGCTTCATAGATCGCACCATGGCCCAGGTCGTCATTGCAGAAGAACAAGCCATCGACCTGCGGGTGATCGCGCAGCACCTGGGCGAACATTTCGCCGCCCAGGCCGATGGACGATGGCAGCGGCGACATGAATTCCAGTGCCGGGTCGTAGCAGCCGGCCTCGCGCAGCGTCTGGCGAAAGCCTTCGGCGCGCTGCATCACCCGCGGATCCAGCTGCGCCGCGACATAGCCGATATGCCGCCGCCCGCGCTCCAACAGATAGCGGGCCGCCACCTGCCCTGCCTGTTGCTGGGAAAACCCCACGCACGGCGCCTCGCTCTGCGCCTGCAACTCCATCATGTGCACACAGGGCACGCCGCTGGCCGCCAGCATGCGCCGGGATGCCTCGGTGCGATCGAAGCCGGTCAGCAGAAAGCCGCGCGGCTGATACGCCAGGTAGTTGCGGATCAGGTTCTCTTCGGCGCCGACGTCGTAATGGAAGTTGCCGATCAGCACTTCCAGACCACGGCCATGCATGACCTGGTGAATGGCTTCGAGGGTATCGATGAACAGTTGGTTGGACAGCGACGGGATCAGCACCACGATCGACTGGCTCTGGGCACTGGCCAGCGCGCGCGCCGCGTTGTTGGCGACATAGCCCAGGCTGGCGGCGGCCGCCTGGACCTTGGCCACCAGCTCGGGGGCGACAGTGGGCACGCCACGCAAGGCACGCGAAGCGGTAATGGGAGAAACGCCGGAGAGCTTGGCCACCTCGCTGAGCGTAGGACGACCGGTGGTACGGGTGCCGATTCGGGTCATGATTTTTGTTTTTTTCGACTTGCAAGGACAGGGAACGGGCACTAAGGTAGCGCTGTCTCAGCGTAGTGGCAATATTGCTTTGTAACGCGCTGCTACACTGCGCCGATCAATGCGTATGACGACGTTGCGCAAACAACATAAATAAAATCAAGGGCATGGCAGATCTCGACACCTTTGACGGTGATCGATGACCGTTATGACCCCCCTGGAGGTACCGATGGTTTCCCCTCTTTCCGCGATCGTGGTCATGGGCGTGTCAGGTTGCGGTAAAAGCAGCGTCGGCGCCGAAATTGCCAAGGTCAGCGGCGGTCACCTGATCGAAGGTGACAGCTTTCACCCCGCTGCCAATATCGAAAAAATGAGCGCCGGCCATCCGCTGGATGATACCGACCGTGCCGGATGGCTCAGCAAGCTGGGCGAAGAGCTGGCGCGCTGCGTCAACGCCGGTGAACGGCCGATCCTGACCTGCTCGGCGCTAAAGAAAGCCTACCGCAAGACCCTGCGTGACGCGGTGCCCAACCTGGGCTTCGTGTTCCTTGAACTGACGCGCACCGACGCCGCCTACCGCGTGTCCCATCGCCCAGGGCATTTCATGCCTGCCAGCCTGATCGACAGCCAGTTCGCCACGCTCGAATCACCTACCGGTGAACCCCTGACCTTGACGGTAGATGCGTCAGTGCCTATTCCCGAGATCGCCGTGCAGGTCGATCACTGGATCGCCGACCTCGGCGCACCGACCCTTACCCGTACGGCTTGAAACGCGCATTCGCGGGGTCGCAAAGACAGCGCTACCCCACAATGATCGGCCTTGAAAAAAACCACAAACAAGATGAGGCATTGAGTCCATGTTTGGATTAGCGAACGACACCTACCTGCTGCTGGATGCGCTGGTCACCATTATCGGCCTGATCCTGCTGATCACCTGGGCCAAGGTTCACCCCTTCGTGGCCTTGACCATCGCCGCGGGCTTTCTGGGGCTGACCTCCGGCATGCCAGTGGCGAAGGTGATGAAGTCCTTCCAGGACGGCTTCGGCGGCGTACTGGGTTTTGTCGGCATCGTACTGGCGCTGGGCACCATGCTCGGCAAACTGATGGCCGACTCCGGCGGCGCCGACCAGATCGCGCAAACCCTGATCCGCAAATTCGGCAAGCAGAACATTCATTGGGCGATGATGTTCTCGGCATTCCTGGTGGGCATCCCGCTGTTCTTCGAAATCGGCTTCGTGTTGCTGATCCCGCTGGTGTTCATCGTCGCGCGGCGCTCCGGTGTGTCGCTGGTGAAGATCGGCATTCCGCTGCTGGCCGGCCTCTCCGTGGTTCACGGCCTGGTGCCGCCGCATCCCGGCCCGCTGCTGGCCATCGGCGTGTTCGGTGCCGATATCGGCAAGACCATCCTCTACGGCCTGATCGTCGCCCTGCCGACCGCCATCGTAGCGGGTCCGATCTTCGGCAACTGGATCTCCAAGCGCATCCCGGGCAATCCGTCCACCGAGCTGATGGACCAGATCGCCAAGGAATCGACCCACGAGAACCTGCCAAGCTTCAGCATCACCCTGATCACCATTCTGCTGCCGGTGTTCCTGATGCTGCTCAAGACCTTCGCGGACATCATCCTGCCGGCCGATCACATCTTCCGTCAGTGGATGGACTTCCTCGGTCACCCGATCACCGCGCTGCTGGCGGCGCTGCTGCTGGCCTTCTACACCTTCGGTTCGGCGCGTGGCTTCAGCCGCCAGGCGATCATGAAGATGCTCGACCAGAGCCTGGCGCCTACCGCAGCCATCGTGCTGATCGTCGGTGCCGGCGGCGGCTTCAAGCAGATGCTGGTGGACACCGGTGTCGGCAACATCATCGGTCACATGGCCGTGCAGGCGCAGATCTCGCCGATTTTGCTGGCATGGCTGGTGGCGGCGGTGATTCGCGTGGCCACCGGTTCCGCGACCGTGGCGACCATCACTGGCGCCGGTATCGTCGCGCCGGTGGTCGGCCTGATTCCGGGCGTCAACCGCGAACTGCTGGTACTGGCGACCGGCGCCGGTTCGGTGATTCTGTCCCACGTCAACGATGCGGGCTTCTGGCTGGTGAAGCAGTATTTCAACATGACCGTGGCCGAGACGTTCAAGACTTGGAGCATGATGGAGACCATTCTTTCGGTGGTCGGCATCATTCTGATCATGCTGCTGTCGCTGGTGGTCTGACCCACAACCTGTAGCGAGGGGGCTTGCCCCCGAAAGATCTGCCTGTCATCGCCCTACTTCAGGGGATGGCGTCGGGGCTGAGTCTTTCGGGGGCAAGCCCCCTCGCTACAGGCTGAGGAACATCCGATACGCCGGAGTTAGAGTCAGCTGAGAAACATCCGATACGCCGGGTTATCGCTCTCATCCCAGTAGCGGTAACCCAATCGGCTCAACGCCTGCAGCAACTCCCCCCGCGAGCCCTGCCCCACCTGTAACGCCACCAGCACTCGCGCATCCGCCGAACCATGATTGCGGTAGTGGAACAGGCTGATATTCCAGCGCTCGCCCAATGCCCGCAAAAATGTCAGCAAGGCGCCCGGCCTTTCGGCGAACTCGAAACGCAACAGGCACTCCTCGCCATGGTGCAAGGCATGGCCGCCCACGGTATGGCGCAGGTGCGCCTTGGCCAGTTCGTCATCGGTCATGTCGAGCACCGCAAAGCCCTGCTGGCCAAGGCTCTTGAGCAGCTGCGCGCGCGGATCCTGCTGCGGGTGAGTCTGCACGCCAACGAACAGATGGGCCGCGCGGTCGCTGTGGTAGCGGTAGTTGAACTCGGTGATCTGGCGTTTGCCCAGCGCCTGGCAGAAACGCTGAAAGCTGCCAGGGCGCTCGGGGATGGTCACCGCGATGATCGCTTCGCGCTGTTCGCCGACTTCGGCCCGCTCGGCCACGTGGCGCAGGCGATCGAAATTGACGTTGGCACCGGAATCGATGGCCACCAGCGTCTGACCCGTGACGCCATAGCGCGCCACATAGCGCTTGATGCCTGCAACGCCCAGCGCGCCCGAGGGCTCGGTGATCGAGCGGGTATCGTCGTAGATGTCCTTGATGGCCGCGCATAATTCATCGCTGCTGACCGTGATCACTTCATCCACCAGATGCCGGCACAGCGCGAACGGGTACTCGCCGATCTGCGCCACTGCCACACCATCGGCAAAACTGCCGACCTGGGGCAACACCACCCGCTCGCCTGCGGCCAGGGCCATCTGCAGGCAATTGGAGTCATGGGGTTCGACACCGATCACCTTGACCTCCGGGCGCAGGTACTTGACGTAGGCGGCGATGCCGGCGATCAAGCCACCGCCCCCCACAGGCACGAAGATCGCGTCCAGTGCGCCAGGTTGCTGGCGCAGTATCTCCATGGCCACGGTGCCCTGGCCGGCGATCACGTCGGCGTCGTCGAAGGGTGCCACGAAGGTGTAGCCCCGCTCCGCGAGCAGGAGTGCATGGGCCAGCGCCTGGGGGAAGGCATCCCCCTCGAGCACCACCTGGCCACCCCGTGAACGCACGCCTTCGATCTTCAGCGACGGTGTGGTGGTCGGCATGACGATGATCGCCTCGATGCCCAGCTCCCGCGCCGCCAGCGCAACGCCTTGGGCATGATTGCCCGCCGACGCGGTGACGACGCCCTTGGCGCGCTGCTCGGCGGTCAACTGCGCCAGCTTGTTGTAGGCACCGCGAATCTTGAAGGAGAAGGTCGGCTGCAGGTCTTCACGTTTGAGCAGCACCTGGTTGCCCAACCGCTCGGACAACGCCGGGGCGGCGTGCAGCGGTGTCTGCACGGCGACGTCGTAGACCGGCGCGGCGAGGGTCTTCTTCACGTATTCGGCGAGCAACGGCGCGAGTGCCGGGGGCGGCAACAGCGCCGGGCGATGGACAGGCTCGGGTGACGTCGGGGTGGTTTCGGCGCGGGTGGCAAAGGTGCTGGGCATGCAGGTCTCCGGATTGCGGTACGCCCAGAGACAGAGAAAAAACCCGCCTGTTGGGCGGGTTGGGTGCAGATGTGCGCTAGCCCGCCAAGTGAGGAATGGCGGTAATAATAATGCTGGCGGTAAACATCGGCGTGGTCAGATTCATGGCAGCGAAACTAACCCGGGGCGCGGGCGGCCGTCAACCACTCGTCGCCTCGACGGCACCTGCGTCGCGCAGCGGCAGCCCAACTACAGGACACCCAAAATAACGGAGATCGACCATGATCCGCACATCGTTCACTGCCTTGACCTTCGCACTGGTGATGGCCGGTTGCAGCATCGGCGCACAGGCCGACGACAGCACCGGCCCGACCAACCCGGCCCCCAAGGGTACCAACCCGTCCACCGTCGGCGTGCCTGCCGGCACCAGCAAAGGCATGCCCAACGGCAACACCGACGGCTCGGCCACTACCGGTTCGGCCGGCAGCAGCGGCGCCAACATCACCCCGCAGAAATCCGGCAATCCGGAGGGCAGTTCGATGGGCAACCAGACGAACAAGGCCAACAGCGCTGGCGATGATGACGACGACGATGATGACGCCAAATAAATAACCGTACGGGAGAACAGCATGAGCACTCAAACGCCAACTCCGAATGAAGACACCCCACGCACCCCTTCGGACCCCGCAGCTGGCCGCAATGATCCGGCGATCGACCCGGACGGCAAGCTGCCCGAAGGCAGCGAGACCACCAGCGGTGCCGGCGACGACAAGGCGAAGGAAAACAGCTTCAGCCCGGACTTCGCGCCGGAACCCGATCCGGACAAAACCAGACCGGGGGTCGCCAAGGATGCCGATATCGATACCGACGGCGGCTAGTCGCCGCCCGCTGTAGCGAGGGGGCTTGCCCCCGAAAACTCTGGCGGTCATCGCCGTGCTTCCAGGATGGCGCCGGGTTGGAGTTTTTCGGGGGCAAGCCCCCTCGCTACAGATTCGATGGGGCATCGCGTCAATTTCCTTCAATACCTCCCTGCTCCCGCCTCGCTAAGGTCAGTGCTCCTCTGGCTATCTGGCGATCCTCGCATGTCTCTGTTGCTGTCCATGGCCGCCTTCGCGCTGGTCTCATCCATCACCCCCGGCCCGGTCAATCTTGTCGCCCTCGGCAGCGGTGCCCGCCATGGTCTAAGGGCCTCACTGGCGCATATCACCGGCGCCACCGCCGGGTTCACCCTGCTGCTGGTGCTGATCGGCCTGGGGTTATACGAAGTGCTGATCCGCTGGCCATTGCTGATCAGCGGGATTCGCCTGGCCGGCGTGCTTTACCTGCTGTATCTGGCGTGGAAACTGGCCAGCGATAATGCTCAGCTACAGGCCGACGGCGGCGCGCCACGTCCTACCTTGCTCGGTGGCGCGGCCATGCAATGGCTCAACCCCAAGGCCTGGCTGGCCAGCGTCGCCGGCATGGGCGCCTTCGCCGCCGATGGCAGCAGTGGCACGGTAGGGTGCTTTGCGTTGATCTACTTCGTCGTCTGTTACGCCTCCATCGCCTGCTGGGCAGTGGCCGGCACTTATCTGCAGCGTCACCTCGACAAGGCCGCGGGGGTGCGCTGGTTCAACCGGGTCATGGCGTTGTTGCTGATGCTGTGCGCGGTGGGGTTGCTGATGCAATGACCGACACAAAGTTGACGACTTCGGCGGCGAACAGGCCAATGAATGCGCCGCAACCTTACCGCCCTTGGCGATAGTGCCCGGGCGTGGTCGCCAGGCTGCGTTTGAACAGCCGTTGCAAGTGCGCCTGATCGGCAAAACCCGCTGCCTGAGCGGCATCAGCGATCGCCACCCCTTCGCGCAGCTGTCGGCGCGCGTGCTGCAGCCGTGCGTCATTGAGCCAGGCGTGGGGCGTCATGCCGTAACGCTGCTTGAACGCGCGGATCAAATACGACGGTGACAGCGCCGCCACTTCGCTCATCTGCTCCAGGGTCAATGCCTCAGTGCACTGCGCACGAATGAACGCCGCCACTCGCTGCAACGGTTCACTGGCAAGCCCGCTGCCCTCATCGACGACCGCCAGCGTGCGCAGCATGGCGGTAAAGAAGCCCACGGCCCGGTGTTGCTTTTCGGTGGTGGCGCAGTGCGCGTCGACCAGACAGGCATGCAAGTCGACCACCCCATTGAACCAGCGCTCGTCGGTCGACAGCAGCGGCGCCAGAGGTACTAGCCGCTGGCCGTCACCCAAGCCCAGGCGCCCCTGCAGCGCCGCCAGCCAAGGTGCATCGACGTAGAGCATGTGATATGCCCAGGGCTGATCGTCGACTGGATTGCAGGCGTGCACCGCCCCAGGGTTCATCAACACCACGGTACCTGCACGGATATCGCAGCGCAGGTCACCGTTGAGGTAGGTGCTCTGCCCGGCGATGACCGCGCCAATCGAGAAGCTCTCATGGGAATGCAAGGCATGGCTGATGAAGCGGCCATCGTTGACATCCCGGGCTTCGATGAACGGCAGCGCCGGGTCTCGCCAGAAACGCGAAACGGCGTCGGCTTTTATCGAAGCAGGCACGGGCAAGGCCATGGCAGTTCCTATGCTGAAGGCACAATTCCCCAAGGTTACCCCATCGTCGTCACGGTGACACCGGTGGCAGGTACGTCAGGGTGGTACCCAGCACCCACAGCAGGAACAACACCAGCGGCGCATGCACCAGCAACTGCACGAACGAGAAGCCGATCAAATCTCGCGCCTTGAGCCCCAGCACCCCCAGCAGCGGCAGCATGTAGAACGGGTTGATCAGGTTCGGCAACGCCTCGGCGGCGTTGTAGATCTGCACCGCCCAGCCCAGATGGTATTGCAGGTCCTTGGCGACCTGCATTACATAGGGCGCCTCGATGATCCATTTGCCACCGCCCGACGGAATGAAAAACCCCAGCACTGCCGAGTAGATGCCCATCAGCAAGGCGTAGGTATCGTGGGAAGCGATCTGTACGAAAAAGCTCGAAATATGATGGGCCAGCGTCTGCCCGTCAGCACCCTTGACCGTGGTCATGATCGCTGCGATCGAGCCGTACAACGGAAACTGGATCAATACCCCGGTGGTGGTCGGCACCGCACGTGCCACCGCATCCAGGAAGCTGCGCGGGCGCCAGTGCAACAACGCCCCGAGCATGATGAACAGAAAGTTGTACGTGTTGAGGCCCGAGATCGCGGTGATCGCCGGCTTGCTCGAAAATTCGTGGTACAGCCATCCCACCGCCAGCAGCACCAGCAGCAAGGTCAGCACCGGGCTGTATTCCAGCCATTCGCCAGGCCGCGTGCGCGCTGTGATCGGGGCCACGCTGACGCCCGGGTCGATACCGCAGGCCTTGGCGTCCCGGGCGCTGTCAGGCCCAGGTGCAGTGGCGTAGGCGACCACCAGCGAGACCACCATCAACACCAGCAGCATGAGCGCCGATTGCCAGAGGAAAATGGTCTGGGTGAACGGGATAAGCCCGGTGATCGACAGGATCGAAGGCGGCAGGCTCGCCGGGTTGGCCTGCAACTGCGCCGCCGAAGACGACAGCCCCAGCGCCCAGACCGCGCCCAGCCCCAGATAGGCGGCGGCACCGGCGGCGCGGTAGTCCATCTTCAAATCGGTGCGGCGGGCCAGCGCTCGCACCAGCAAGCCGCCGAACACCAGCGACAGGCCCCAGTTGAGCAGGGAGGCGACCATCGAGATCACCGCCACCCAGGCCACTGCCGAGCGACCGTTGCGCGGCAGCCGAGCCAGCTTGTCGATCAGCCGCGCAGCCGGTGGCGAGCTGGCCACCACGTAGCCACCAATGACCACGAAGGCCATCTGCATGGTGAAGATGATCAGGCTCCAGTAGCCATCCCCGAAGGCCGTGGCGGTCGCCGTCGGCGTGCCACCGATGGCCAGGGCGCCGATGGCCACCACCAGCACCGCAACGGCGGCAAAAATATAGGAATCGGGGAACCAGCGTTCCGCCCAGTTGGAACACCGCAGGGCGAACAGGGCGTAACGGCTTTCCTGCAACGACGCAGCCATCGGTTAGTACCTTTTTCTTGGAATTATTATGAGCGACACATAGCGTTTGCAGCGGTGCTCCGGGCCCTGTCAGGCGGCGAAGGTCATCTCGGGTACATGCTCCGGCACGATCAGTTTGCCGGCGGTCTTGGCGACGATCTCTTCGACACTCACGCCAGGCGCTCGCTCGCGCAGGATGAACGCACCGTCTTCGATCTCCAGATAGGCGAGATCGGTCAGCACCTTGCGAATGCACCCGGCGCCGGTCAGCGGCAGGCTGCACTGCGCCAGCAGCTTGGACTCGCCGTCCTTGGAGGCGTGGGTCATGGTAACGATGATGTTGTCGGCCCCCGCCACCAGGTCCATGGCGCCGCCCATGCCCTTGATCAGCTTGCCGGGGATCATCCACGAGGCGATGTTGCCCTGCACATCCACCTCGAAGGCGCCGAGCACGGTGAGGTCGACATGGCCGCCCCTGATCATGGCGAACGACTGCGCCGAATCGAAGATCGACGCGCCTTTGCGTGCAGTGACCGTCTGCTTGCCGGCGTTGATCATGTCGGCGTCGATGGTCGCTTCGGTGGGGAATTCGCCCATGCCCAGCAGGCCGTTTTCCGACTGCAGCATGACGTCGATGCCTTCGGGCACATAGTTGGCGACCAGGGTCGGAATGCCGATCCCCAGGTTGACGTAGAAACCGTCCTTGAGCTCGCGCGCCACACGCTGAGCCATCTGTTCGCGGGACAATGCCATGATCGAACCTCTTGTTATGGTGGGTTGGCCATCAAGCCTTGAGGGTGCGTTTTTCGATGCGTTTCTCGAAGCTGCCGAGGATCACGCGGTCGACGAATATGCCCGGGGTGTGGATCTGGCTGGGCTCGAGCTCGCCGGGTTCGACGATCTCTTCCACTTCTACCACGGTGATCCGACCCGCGCTGGCCGCCAGCGGATTGAAGTTCTGCGCCGTGTGCCGATAGACCACGTTGCCGAAGTGATCGGCCTTCCAGCCCTTGACGATGGCGAAGTCGCCAATGATGGCCTCTTCGAGGATGTAATGGCGGCCGTTGAACTCACGTACCTCCTTGCCTTCGGCCACTGGGGTGCCGTAGCCGGTGGCAGTGTAGAACGCCGGGATGCCGGCACCGCCTGCGCGCATCTTTTCCGCGAGGGTGCCTTGGGGGGTCAGTTCGACTTCGAGCTCGCCATCGAGCAACTGCCGCTCGAACAGCGCGTTCTCGCCTACGTAAGAGGCGATCATCTTGCGAATCTGCCGGTCTTCGAGCAACACGCCGAGGCCGAAGCCGTCGACGCCGCAGTTGTTGGAGACCACCGTGAGGCCGCGTACGCCCTTGCGCTTGATCTCGGCGATGAGGTTTTCCGGGATGCCGCACAGACCGAAACCGCCGGACAGCACCGTCATGTTGTCGGTCAGTCCTTCCAGGGCCTGTTCCAGGGTTGCGACACGTTTGTCGAGTCCAGCCATGCTAAATCCGCCTTTTTGTCGTTATAGAGTCGGCCGCGGATCGCCGGGGACCCGCGTAATAGAGCGTAGGGCTATATTCCTCTGTACGCAGTCATTTGATAATTTTGTTTTTCTGATAGATTCATTTGCATACCTCATCAATCCACGATCGAGCCTCGCCGTGAACCTCAAGCAACTGCGTGCCTTTCTGGCGGTAGCCCAACACCTCAGCTTCGTCCAGGCCGGCGAGCGCCTGCATTTGTCGCAGCCGGCCCTGAGTCTGGCGATCAAGAGCCTGGAGGACGATCTCGGCGGCGCGCTGCTGACCCGCACCACCCGCAGCGTCGCCCTCACCCCTGAGGGTGAAACCCTGCTGCCCCTGGCGCGGCAACTGCTGGCCGACTGGGACAACACCGAGGAGCTGCTGCGCCAGCATTTCACCTTGCAACTGGGCAAGGTTTCGATTGCGGCCATGCCCTCCTTCGCTGGCAACCGGCTGCCCGAGGCGCTCAAGCGCTTTCGCGACCATTACCCCAAGGTCAATGTCGCCGTGCACGACGTGATCAACGAACAAGTACTGGAGATGGTCCGTCATCGGCGCGTCGAATTGGGCATCGGCTTCGAGCCGGAGTCCACCCAGTCGCTGGTGTTCGTGCCCTTCCATACCGATCGTTTCGTCGCGGTGGTGCCGGCGGATTCGCCCCTCGGTGAACGGCCTCAGGTGACCTGGAAAGAACTGCTGGCGCACGATTTCATTACCCTGCAACGCCCCTCGGCGGTACGGTTGCTGCTGGAGGCGGACCTGCACGAGCGCCATGGCAAGCTGGCGGTGGCCTTTGAAAGCCATCAATTGAGCACGGTCGGACGCATGGTCGCTTGCGGCCTGGGCGTCAGCGCCGTGCCGTCATTGTGCATCGAGCAGATGCAGGAGCTCGGCGCGCGCTGCGTCCCCCTTGAAGAACCCCGTATCGAGCGGCGCATTGGCCTGATGCATCTGGCCGATCACAAACTCTCCGCCGCCGCCCAGGCACTGCAGGAGGTGCTGATCGCCTGTGCATCAGGTTGAACCCGCACTGGCTGCGTCTGCCAAAGCAGAACTATCGCCATCGTCATCAATTTGCCAAAAGGCAGGAGAACCCCATGAAAACCCTGCAACTCGCCGGCCGTACCGTCCCCGTCATCGGCCAAGGCACCTGGCGCATGGGCGAAGACCCCAGCCAGCGCGCTCAGGAAGTACGGGCGCTGCAACAAGGCCTGGAACACGGTCTGAGCCTGATCGACACCGCTGAAATGTACGGCGAAGGCGGCGCTGAAGAAGTGGTCGGCCAGGCCATTCGCGGTCAGCGCGACAAGGTCTTCCTGGTCAGCAAGGTCTATCCCCACAACGCCAGCCGTCACGGCGTGCGCGAAGCCTGTGAACGCAGCCTCAAGCGTCTGGGCACCGAGCATATCGATCTGTATCTGCTGCACTGGCCCGGCAGCGAGCCATTGGAAGAAACCGTCGCGGGCTTCGAATCACTGGTGGCGGACGGCAAGATCGGCCGTTGGGGAGTATCGAATTTCGACGTGGCCGACATGGAAGCACTCGCCGACAGCCGCTGCGCCACCAATCAGGTGCTCTACAACCCCCAGGCCCGCGGTATCGAGTTCGACCTGTTGCCATGGGCGCAGGCGGCGGATCTGCCGATCATGGCCTACTGCCCGATTGCCCAGGGTGGCGGCGTATTGCAGCATCCGGCGTTGCGCCAGGTCGCCGAGCGCCACCGCATCACCGCTGCCCAGGCGTGCCTGGCCTGGGTGCTGCGCCATCCAGGGATGATCGCCATTCCCAAGGCCAGCAGCAGCGCCCATGTCGTCGAAAACGCGGCCGCCGCGAATCTGCATCTGGATGCCGAAGACTTCGCGCTGATCGACGCTGCCTTTGCGCCACCCCAGCGCAAACAGCGGCTGTCGATGGTCTAGCACGGCTCTTTCCTACTTCAGCATCGGGTACAACGAAGCCACCAGCAGCGCCGCCATCAGGCCATTGAACAGCAGCAGCCAGCGGCGCTGCTGCAGCACCCGGCGCAGGGCGCTGCCGCAGCCTACCCAAATGCACACACTGGGCAGGTTGACGATGGCGAACACCAGCGCCACCACAAAGACATTGGCTACGTAACCATCAGCCGGCGTGTAGGTAGTGATCGCCCCTATCGCCATCACCCAGGCCTTGGGATTGACCCACTGAAACGCCGCGGCGCCGAGGAAGCTCATCGGCCGACGCTCGCTGGCCTGGCCGTCGGCATTCATCGGCCCGGACGTGGCGATCCGGTAGGCGAGATACAGCAGGTACGCGGCACCGGCATAGCGCAGGATGGTATAGGCCACCGGCACCGCCTTGAACACTGCGCCCAGGCCCAGGCCCACCGCCAGCACCATCAGCATGAAACCGATGCTGACTCCCAGGGCATGGGGGATGCTGCGACGAAAGCCGAAGTTCACCCCTGAGGCCAACAGCATAGTGTTGTTCGGCCCCGGCGTGATGGAGGAGACAAACGCGAAGAGGGTAAAGGCAGCGAGCAGATCAAGGGTAAAAGACATCAGTGCACATCCAGGCTAAGGTTTCTGGTTATGCACCCACGGTATCGATTCACCCGGCGCGCCGACCCGTACAGTTGCCACAAATTGTTACATGACACTTTTCTGTACTGTCAGCAGCGCAATATCCTCATCAACCATCGGCGCAATCGCACACCAGCGTCTATGCTGCAACCCGTGAGCAATTTCCCTTCGTCGGTGCGTCTTCAGGCGCCCTACAGAAGCAACATCCGGCGCCGATAGGATCGGTACCGCGCGACACTTTCGCCGTAGCGCGAAAGATAACGCCAACAAGACTCTTTGTCGTACAGGGAAGCAGTAGACATGAAAAAAGCCAGCAGTCGCTTTGCCCGTCTTTCTCTCGCAATGCTGATGAGCGCCCCGCTCGCTCATGCCGCGGATCTGGTGATCTCCAACTGGGACGGTTACATGGCACCGGAGACCACCGACAACTTCGAAAAGCTCACCGGGGCCAAGGTCATCACCGACATCCATGCCACCAACGAGGAGATTCTCGCCAAGGTCCTGCCCAAAGGCGGCGAAGGCTTCGACGTACTGTTCGTTTCTTCGCCGACTGCGGAGATCCTGCGCAACAAAGGCTTGCTGGCAGAGATCGATCCCGCCAAGGTGCCTAACCTCAAGAATCTCTATCCCGAGGCCACCCGCCTCGACTATGACCCTGGCAATCACTTCTCCGTGCCCTATGCCTGGGGCACCACTGGCATCTGTTACCGCGCCGACAAACTCTCACCCGCTCCAGACAGCTGGAAACAACTGCTCAACCCCAGCGACGCGCTCAAAGGCAAGGTGACGCTGTTGAGTACCGAGCGCTGGCTCATGGCGGCGGGGTTTCTGGCCAACGGCTGGGATGTCAACGACAGCAACCCGGCGCATATCAAGGCGGTGCGCGATCAATTGCTCAAGACGCGCAAGCGCATACTCGGTTTCGATGACACCACCTTCCACGCGAAGCTGGTTTCCGGCGAGACCTACATGGCCCATGCATTCGATGGCTGGTGCAACTACGGCACGGCGGAGAACCCGGACGTGAAGTTCATAGTGCCCAAGGAAGGCTCCGACCTATGGGTCGACACCATGGTGATCCTCAAGAGCTCGAAGAACATCGATACCGCCCAGGCCTTCATCAACTTCATTCTGACGCCGAAGAACCATGTCTGGGTGGTCGAGAACGTCGACTACAAGATCCCCAACAAGGTGGCGATGGAAGAGGTCGATCCGGCGTTGCTGGCGAAGTTTCCCAACTTGACGACAGCACCCGCCGATCTCTTGAAACTGCATTTGCTACGAGATGTCAGTGATGCGACTCACAAGGCCTATACCGAAACGGTGAAGGACGTGGTCACCGCACACTGAATACTGTCACGAGGCATGGACCTTGAGCGCCTCTTCGACAGAGTCGATCATTTGGCCGATGGTCCAAGGCTTGCGCAGGAAGGTCACTTCCTCGCCCACACCGGAACTTTCTCGCGTCTCGTGCCCGGACATCACCAGAATGGGCAACTGCGGCCAGGTGTCACGCGTTCTGTTCGCCAACTCGACGCCGTCCATGCTGCCCGGCATACGGATATCGGTCATGAGCAAGGCGAACCGTTGCGCATTCTTCTCAAGCTCTTCAAGAGCGCGATCGGCATTTTCCACTGCGAACGTAGAAAATTTTTCCGACTCCAGCATCTCGCATACGAACTCGCGAATGATCGGTTCGTCTTCAACGACCAATACCAAGCCCCGATCTTCGGGGGAGCGTTCCATCATGATTGCATTCACGTTCAGTTACCCATCGTCAGTGGTGCCATCGAGCATTTTCAACAGCCTGTGCAAGATGTGAGCGACGAAGGGCGACAAGATTCAGTTTTGATACAACCGATTGTCTACTTGGCGGGTGAAAAGGCCATTTTCAGGCCTTGCACAGCACGTAAACGCGCCAGAGGGCGTAGAGAGGAAAGGCATCGAGGCGTTCCTGTACGCGAAAACCCGCCTGGCGGAATTCGGCCTCGACCGTTGCGCGCGGGATAACGAAGCGGTGATGTTCGTCCCGTTGCGGCCCCAGCAGGTGACGGCGCTGCTCCAGACGCTTGCGTTTCCAGGACTTGAAATTGCCATCGATCCACAGCGAGACGATGAGGGTTTCACGGGTCACGCGGTGAAATTCCTTGAGCATCTTCAGGCGCTGGGCGGCGTCACCGACGCGATGCAGCATGCGCATGCTGAAGATGCTGTCCACGGCGTTGTCAGGCAGATCGATCGCGAAGGCCGAGGTCTGCAAGGGCCGGATGCGCGCCGCCAGCTCGGCGGGCTGCAAGGCTCTGGCGGCGGCGATGGAGGCTGCCGAGCTGCCGGCGGCGATGATCACGCGATTGGGTTTTTCCCCGAGCATGGGCCAGAAACGCCCATTGCCGCAGGGCAGATCGAGAATCAACCCCGGGTCGCCCGCGCGGGACAGCGCCTTGCGGGCCAGTTGTTCGTCGCGGTGCTGCGACAGTCTGCGTGAGAGCGTTGCCTGATCTTTCATAAAATCGCGCGAGGCATGTTCCTGATCGTTTTGATGAGGTGTGATCGGGCCGCTCATGGCGCTCTCCGGTTATGCATGAGCGATAGATTACCGCGTTAGTTCGCGCAGCATGGCCAACCATTTGTGAAAAAACTGTCATGTTTTCGGGGGCTTGGGCGATCAGGTCAGGCTTTTGCCAATGCGAGCGGATGAACGGCGCCCCATTCGACGCTGAAGCGACAGCCGTGGGGCTCGCGGCTGGTGAGGGTCACGTGCCAGCCCTGGCTGTTGCAGATGCGCTGCACCAGCGACAGGCCAAGGCCCAGACCTTCGCCCCGCCGCTCGTCGCCGCGTACGAAAGGCTGGAACATGGCGTTGCGCTTTTCCTCGGGAATGCCAATGCCGCTGTCCTCGACCATGAAGCCATTGGCCTGCAGGGTCAGGCGCACGAAACCCTGGTCGGTGTAGTGCCAGGCGTTGCGCAACAGGTTGCCCATCACCGAATACAGGCAGGTGTGGTTGAACAGCGTCGGGCTGTCGACCTCGCACTCGTAGGAAAACTCCAGGCCCTTTTCGTTGATCTGCCGCCCCCAGATTTCCGCCAGATCGTCGGCCACCTGATGCAGGGTCGCCTGTTGGCCGGACCCCGCGGCTGGGTCACTGGCACGGGCGAGCAGCAGGAAGGTTTCGATCAACTGGTGCATCTCGGCGCTGGCGCGGGCGATGCGCACCACCTGGCGCTGGGCGCGAGGGTCGATGTCGGGGTTATCGAGCAAGGACGTGCAGGCTTGCTGCAGACCTTGCAGCGGCGTGCGCAGTTCGTGGCTGACGTCGGCGGTGAACTGCTGTTCCCGGCCCAGGGCCGCGCGCAGCTTGCCCAGTGTCTGGTCGAAGGCCACTGCCAGTTCACCGACTTCGTCAGCGGCATAATCGGTAGACAGCGGCGGCGCCAGAGCGATGGTCTCGTCGCGCTGGCGGATCTGCCGTGCCAGCAGAATCACCGGCGCCATCACCCGCCGCGCGAGCAGACGCCCCAGCACCATCGCCAGCACCACGCTCAAGGCAAAGCCGCCGACCACCACGGCAATGAGCAACTGCTCGCGATGCTCGACGCTCTGGCGATCGCGCAACAGCACGTACTTGCGTCCATTGACCTCGCCGACCATGGCGAAATACGGGTCCTGGTTGAACACCGCGTCCTGAAAGCCGATGGGCAGCGCGCGCAGTTCGTCGGTCAGGGCCAGGTCGCGCGGGCCGTTGTCGGCGAAGAACAGTTCGTCCTTCTCTGGCCGATGCACCCAGTCCTGGGCGTTGTCGACCTTGAGCAGGCGATTAAGGTTGCCGCCCATGCTGGCATCGGTCAGGCGGCGTTCGACCACGTGTACCGCGGCGACGATACCGATCGCGAAAATACCCGCCACGACGGTGCTCATCAGCGCGAAGACTATGACGATGCGCTGCGCCAGGCTCTGTTTGAAATCCATGGTGGTTCGGTGTTCCTTATGACAGACGAGATCGAAGCGATGCAGAAGATAACTACTTGTGGCGTGCAAGTCCCGTGGCCTGGAGAAAAAACGCTACGGGGCTGCCGGTTTCACGCCATCAAAAGCGCCGCCGAAGCTGCCATGGAAACAATAGCCCGCGCCAGCCACGGTACGGATCAAGGAATACCCGAAGCCCTCGTCGAGTTTGCGCCGCAAGCGGTGGATATGCTTGTCGATGACGTTGTCATTGGGGTCGAAGGCATAGTCCCAGGCGCTGTCGAGCAGCATGTCCCGCGTCACCACCTGGCCGCTGTGGCGCATGAGCTTCTCCAGCAGCAGGGTCTCGCGGTGCTGCAGGGCGATGAGCCGACCCTGGCGCGTGGCCACCCGAGTGGCGCAATCCAGGCTCAGCTCACCCACCGTCAGGCGCCGCGGCTGGTTCAGCGACTGGCCCTGCTGCTGGCGCCCTCGGCACAGCGCATCCAGGCGGGCCAGCACCTCGGCGAAGGCATAGGGCTTGGCCAGATAGTCATCGCAGCCGGCGCGCAGTCCCTCGACACGGTCCTGGGTCGAGGCTTGGGCGCTGAGCATCAACACCGGTGTCTTCACGCCTTGCTGACGCAGACGCGCGATCACCTGCAGACCGTCGATCCCCGGCAAGCGTCGGTCCACCACCAGCACGTCATGAATGGCCTCCAGGGCCATGGCCAGGCCGTCATGCCCGTCCACGGCGACATCTACCACATGGCCGCCCTCGGTCAAGCCGCGCAACAGGTAATGGGCTGTCGGGCTATCGTCCTCTATCACCAGCACCCGCACGCTGCACCCCCATAAACTTTTGTTTAGGTGACGGCGACATTTGCCGCCCTCACCCCGTGGCACACTATGCCATGCAGCCTCATTGTAAAAGAGCCTCGTAAAGGAGTGGTGCCCCGCCATGACCCACGTTCTGGTCGTCGAAGATGACTTCACCACCGCCCGCGAAATCGAAGCCGCTCTGCAGGACCACGGTTTCAGCGTCAGCCACATCGACAACGGCCGCGATGCGCTGGTCAAGGCGCTGAGCGAAAGCTTCGATCTCATCGTCCTCGACCGCATGCTCCACGGCGCCCTCGACGGCCTCGCCGTGCTCACCGCCCTGCGTGCCGCCGGGGTGGCCACGCCGGTGCTGATCCTCAGCGCCCTCAGTGCCCTGGACGAACGCGTGCGCGGACTGCGTGCCGGCGGCGACGACTACCTGACCAAGCCCTTCGAGTTCATCGAGCTGACCGCGCGCCTGGACGCCCTCGACCGGCGCCGTACCGGCCCCCTCGCAGGGCACAGCGACAGCCGCCTGAAAGTCGGCCCGCTGGAGGTCGATCTGCTCAAGCGCAGCGTGCGCCGCGGCGAACGGGTCATCGAACTGGTGCCGCGCGAATACGCCCTGCTCGAACACCTGATGCGCAACCCGGACCAGGTGGTGACCCGCACCATGCTGTTCGAAGCCGTGTGGAACTACAGCTACGACGAACGCACCAACGTCATCGAAGTGCACATCGGCCGCCTGCGCCGCAAAATCGACGCCGAGCACGAGCCGCCCATGCTGCATACGGTCAGAGGAGCCGGCTATGTACTCCGTGCGCCTGAGTGATATTCCGCGCACCATCAGTTTCCGTACCGGCCTGATGTTCCTCGGGCTGTTCCTGTTCTCCTTCCTCGCGCTGTTCGGCTACATCTACTGGCAGACCACCGGCTACCTGCGCGCCGAAGCCGATGCCGCCCTGCATCGCCAGGCCGACAACCGCAACCGCCTGAGCAGCGTCGATCGCCTGCAGGAAATCCTCGGCCATGCCCGCCAGGACGCCGAGCAACGCACGCCGCACTCGCTGTTCGACGCCCAAGGCAATCATCTGGCCGGGGCAGTCAAGCAGCTGCCGGACACCAAGGCCTTCGATCGCCCCCAAGACTACAACTGGCACAAGGCCGACGACCGCCACCGCCCTCTGCGCTTCATGCTCCACCGCTTGGACGACGGCAATATCCTCATGGTCGCCCAGGACGCGCACGACATTCACGAGTTCAACGAGTTGCTGGTGCGCGCCATGATCTCTGGCGGCGTGCTGTTGTTGCTGGTGGGTCTGGTGGGGGCGATCGCCCTGGGCTATTTCGCCCGGCGCCGGCTGGATGCGCTCAGCCATTCGATCAGCGAAATCGTCAAGGGCGACCTGTCGCGGCGCCTGCCGACCCGCGGCAACAACGACGACGTCGACCGCATTGCCATGGTGGTCAACGGCATGCTCGATGAACTGGAGCGATTGATGAGCGAGGTCAAGGGTGTGTGCGACGACATCGCCCACGACCTGCGCACGCCGCTGACTCGGTTGATGGCCGGCCTCGAACGCGCCCAGCGCCGCGGCGTGACGCCCGACGACTACGCCCGCACCATCGATGCGGCGCTCAATGAAGCCGGGGCGCTGCTGTCGACCTTCCGCGCGCTGCTGCGCATTTCCGAGATCGAAGACAGCGCGCGCCGCAGCCACTTCGCCCCGGTGGACCTGAACCTGATCGCCGCCGATGCCACGGAACTGTTCGAGCCGCTGGCCGAGGAGCGCGGCATCAGCCTCAGCTACGCGCCCTGCCCCAACCCCCCAATGATCCCGGGTGATGCCCAACTGCTGTTCGACGCTACCTGCAACCTGCTGGACAACGCCATCAAGTTTTCGCCGGACCAGGGCGCAGTACGGCTGACCATCAGCGAAGGCCCTGAGGGCGTGAGCCTGCAGGTCAGCGACAACGGCCCGGGTATCGCCGAGGCCGAGCGCGAGGCGGTGCTGCGCCGCCTGTACCGCGCCGAAGCCAGTCGCCACACCCCAGGCAACGGCCTGGGCCTGAGCATGGTCGCCGCCGTGGCGCGGCTGCACGACATGACCCTGCGCATCGGCGACGCCCAGCCTGGCTGCCTGGTGGAGTTGCGAGTCAAGCCGGTGCGCGGTTGATACTGGACGTGATCTTGCGAGGCTTGCTTCGACTCAGGACAGTGCACCCTGGGCGATGCCGGTGCGTCCTGGGGTGGAAACGGCCCACCAAGGTGGCGCAACGCCATCTATCTTGTCGATTACGTTGAACCATCCATCCCGTCAACCCACCAATACCCTATGAATCCAGGACCGTGACCTACGGAAATCGCAAATCGCGCCGATTCAAAGGTATCGCAAGCGTAACGCCAGCATTGGCGCAGCCCTTGCATATGACAGATTGATGAAGGTTTTATGACAGCAGGTGCACCCATGAAGCAGCGCGCCACTATTCTCTGCAAACGCGACCGCGAAATCCTCTTCGTGCGCAAGCCCAAGGCCAAGTGGAATCTCCCCGGTGGCAAGGTCGAAGACGGTGAAACGCCCTTCGAAGCCGCCCTGCGCGAGCTCGCCGAGGAAACCGGGATGCTGGTGCCCAACCTCGACTTCGTCGCCCTCTATGAAGGCGACAATGTCCTGCATCACGTCTTCGCCATCGACGTGCCGAAATCCACCAAGGCATCGGCCCAGAACGAAATCGCCAGCTGCAAATGGCTGACCTGGAAAGAACTCGGCGACCGCCAGCTCAGCTCTTCGATCAAGGGCCTGGTCAAGGTGCTTGGGCGCTAGGCAGGACGTTCTCCTGGGGTATTGATTCCCTCTGCCGTTTCTGTATCCTTGCGGATACAGTGCGCAGATGTCTTATTCAATCGAACAAACTCAATCATTTGCGCATTGGCACGCCAATTTACGGGATCTGCGAGCCAGAATGGCCATTGCGCGCAGAATCGATCGCGCTGCAGCTGGCAATCTCGGTGATGTAAAGCCGGTCGGTGCGGGCGTCAGTGAGCTGCGGATCGATGTTGGAGCGGGGTATCGCATCTACTTCATCCAGCGGGCCGAAATGATCATTGTGTTATTGGCTGGCGGCGACAAGTCATCGCAACGGCGAGATATTCAACGGGCTCATCTGCTGGCCTTGGAGGTACGAACGTGACCAACACCCTCATTCCATTCGACATGGCTGCGCTACTGGATACCGACGAGGCCGTCAGCGAATATTTGTCGCAAGTACTTGCCGATGGTGACAACGCTGAATTTTTGCGCGCCATTGGCTACGTCGCCAAAGCACGCGGAATGGCACAGATCGCAAAGGACTCTGGCATGGGCCGCGAAAGTCTTTACAAGGCATTCGCGCCAGGCGCCAAGCCCCGCTTTGATACTGTGCTCAAGGTATTACATGCGCTTGGGCTTAGCCTCGTCACTCAGCCAGGCCACGCACGCCTCCCTTGAGCACGGGTTTTACTCCACCACCACCTCACTGATCTGAATCAGCGGCACCAGGTCGGTATAGTTCTTGATATCGCCATTGACGATGTCGGCATGTGGCCCCATGCCGGCCTGGAACGCTTCCACCGATTCGCAATACAGATGGCAGGCCGCGATGTAGATCGGTGGCTTGCCTGGCTCATCGCTGCCCAGGCCCTTTTCGATGCTGTAGCGCAACAGGCTGGCGCCCATGTACTGCTTGACCAGCGGCAAGTGACTGTCACGGTAATAGTCGTGGTCGAAACGGGCATCGGCTTGGTAGGGGTACAGCACGCTGACTTTGATCACGAAGCGGTTCCTCGGGCGCATAGGGTAGCGGCCAGTATGCAGCGATGCCGTGCAGCACGCCAACTGCCCTGCCCCATATAGCCAATGCAGCATCTTCGCGATAGGCAAATAGCCAATCGGTCTTGCACCGCCTTGCAGCTCATCCCCGCTGCCTTGACGCATCACAGTGCCACTACTAGATTTGACGTCAACAAACAGTCAAAAGCGCTGTTTCGTCGCGTGCCAATCTTAGGTCGGACGAGCGGCGTCATCTTCCCGTTGTCGTTGCCGATGGATAAGCAATGCCCTGAATAACGCGCGTAAGAGCACGCGCGCTCAGCGGCGGGGAATTTCAAGTCGTACGGCCGGAGGCCTGCCCGAACATGAACAAAAAACGTCATTCGCACAGTTCTTCCATTCGAATTGCCCTGGAAACCCGAATGATGTTCGACGGCGCTGCCGTCGTCACCGC
Organism: Pseudomonas sp. GW821-FHT01A09; assembly: GCF_058986725.1. Lineage (NCBI taxonomy): Bacteria > Pseudomonadati > Pseudomonadota > Gammaproteobacteria > Pseudomonadales > Pseudomonadaceae > Pseudomonas > Pseudomonas sp. GW821-FHT01A09. The sequence goes on along the minus strand of NZ_JBYSWB010000001.1, from coordinate 78,892 downwards.
AGATGCCGCTGCCCATGCGCCCGCCGCGGCGGCGGTTGCAGCGGCGGCTGCGGCACCGGCGGTGGATGCCCATGCCACGGCACCGGCCGATGCGCATACCGCAGCGCCCTCAGACGCGACCCATAACGATCCAACCCAGACGCCCAGTGCCGCTCAATCGGCGACACACAGCACCGATGCGCCGCCGGCCGCCGACGCCGGGCATGCCGTTGCAGACCAGGATCAACACCATTCGAGCGTGACCGATGCCCTGCACGACGCCCTCACCGCTACAGCCCCAGTGGATCTCGCTTCGGCCCGCCAGGAAATCTTCTTCGTCGACTCCAGTCTGCCCGACCTCAACACCCTCGTCGCCAACCTGCCAGCCCATGCCGACATCGTCTACCTGGACAGCCACAGCGATGGCCTGACGCAGATCGCCGCCGCCTTGCAGGGCCGGGAAAACGTCGACGCTATCCACATCATCACCCACGCCACCGAGGGCTCGGTGGTGATCGGCGACAGCATCCTCAACACTGCCTCGATCGAAGGCCAGTATCACGAAATCCTTGCCGAAATCGGCGCGCACATGAGCAGTACCGGCGATGTGCTGATCTACGGTTGCGACTTCGCCGCCGGCACCGATGGCGCGGCCACGGTGATGTCGCTGGCCCAGGCGCTGAACGCTGACGTCGCGGCGTCGACCAACACCACCGGTGTCGATGGCGACTGGGTGCTGGAAGACCATGTCGGCACCATTGAAACCGCATCCATTCAAGCCACCGACTGGCAGCATGACCTGCTGCTGACCAATGCCGACTCGGCCACGGTGTTCTACGGCAAGGGCAACGTCATCAACGTATTGGCCAACGATGCGCTCGGTGGTCTGCTGCAGTCGATGACCATTGGCGGCAATCCGACCCACGGCAGCATCGTGCTCAATGCCGACAACACCATCACCTACACGCCGACCGCCGGATCGTCCTATACCGGCACCGATACCTTTACCTACACCGTCAAGCTGGCCGGCATTCTCTTGCCGGAAACCCAGACCGTCACCGTATTCCTCGACCATCCACCGACCATCACTGCCCCCGCGCTGGTGAACGGCACCGAGGACAGCAACCTGACGTTGTCCGGCAGCAATGCCATCGTGATTGCCGACAGCGACGTCAGTCAGACCACTACCACCGTCACCCTGAGCGTGCCGGCCGGCAGCCTCGCCCTGGCCAGTGCCGCCGGCCTGACCTTCAGCCAAGGCAGTGCCAGCGGCAGCTCGATTCTGACCTTCAGCGGCAGCATCACGGCGGTCAACAGCGCCCTCAATGGTCTGACCTATACACCGATCGCCGACGCCAACAGCACCTCGGTCGCGCCGATCAACCTGACGGTCACCGCAGTCGACCCTTCCGGTGGCACCACCGTGTCCAACGTCGGCCTGGTGCTGGCGCCGGTGGCGGACATCGTCGCCGATACGGTGATCACCAAACAAAGCACTCCCGCCAGTTTCAACGTGCTGGCCAATGACAATTTCGAGAACGCCGGGCGCGTGGTCACCGGCTACAGCGCGCCGGCTCACGGCAGCGTGACCGTCGACGCGCAAGGCAACGCGGTGTACACCCCGACCGCCGGCTATGCCGGCACCGATACCTTCACCTACACCGTCACCTCCGGCGGCAGCAGTGAAACCGCCACCGTCACCGTCACCACCCTGCTCAACTACGCGCCCACCATCAGCGCCCCGACCACCCAGACGTTCAACGAAGACACCACCCGGGTATTCTCCAGCGCCAACGGCAACGCCATCACCCTGGCCGATGCCAACAACGACATCCTCACCGTCACCCTGGCCTCGACCAAGGGCGTGCTGACCCTGTCGCAAACCACCGGCCTGACATTTACCAGTGGCGACGGCGTTGCCGATGCCAGCATGGTGGTGAGCGGTACCGCCGCCGCCATCAACGCCGCGCTCAATGGCCTGCAGTTCATTCCGGTGGCCGACTACAACGGCGCCGCGACCATTTCAGTGCAAGCCAGCGACGGCATCGCCGCGGTGCAAAGCACCAGCGTCGCGCTGAACCTGACCCCGGTGGCCGACGGCGTGGCCGACAGCGTGACCACCTCGATACTCACGCCGATCACCTTCGCGCCGCTGGCCAACGACAACTTCGAAGGCACTCCGAACGTCACCGCCATCAGCGCCCCGCTGCACGGCATCGCACTGCTGGTGGGCAACAGCATCACCTACACCCCGGCGCTGGGCTATTCGGGCACTGACACCTTCACCTACACCGTGACCTCCGGTGGCGTCACCGAAACCATCCCGATCACCGTGACCGTCGGCGATAACGCCCCCACCGGCCCGGCCTCGCTGGGCGCCCTGGCGACCGTCGACAAAGGCCTGGTGCTGGTCAATGTCGGCTTGCAGTTCCAGGACGCCGACCTGCTCGACGTACTGCGCTTCACCGCCACTGGTCTGCCAGCCGGCCTCACTATCGACCCGCTGCTGGGCACCATCACCGGTATCGTCGATGGGCATGCGTCGGTCAACGGCGTCAATGGCACCGGCACCTATAACGTGGTGGTCACGGCCACCGACCTCGCCGGCGCCAGCGTCAGCTCCAGCGGCACTATCGTGGTCACCAACCCTGCGCCGATCCCCTTGCTGGGCCTGTCGGTCGGTGGCAGCCAGGACGCCTTACTGGGCATCGGCGTACAGGCGCTGGCGATCATCGATCCGGACGGCGATGCCTTCAGCATCACCGCCGCCACCGCCGCCCATGGCACCGTGACCATCAACAACGATGGCTCGCTGAGCTACCAGCCGAATGTCAATTATTACGGTGCCGACACCATCACCTACACGGTGCGTGACGTCGACGGCGGCCAGGCCACCGGCTACGTCGCCGTGTTGCTGGCACAGGTACCGCACCTGCCGGTGCTGAGCCTGCCGACCATCCCGCTGCTGCTCGAAGACACCCCGTTGATCTTCGCCAACCTGCTGGGCCAGCAGATCAGCGTCGGCAACATCGATGGCGATGCGGTGACCATCGACCTGAATCTGCCGATCGGCGTGGGTGCCTTGAGCATCGCCAACATCAGCAACCACACCGGTGTGTCGCTGACCCAGACCAGCGATACCCTCGGCACGCACCTGAAAATCAGCGGCCTGACCGCCGACGTCAACGCCGCCCTCAACGACTTGATCTACACGCCGGCCGCCGACTACAACGGGCCGTTGAACATCACCATCGGCCTGGGCAAATTGCTGGGCGGCATCATCAGCGTCAATGCCACGCTGCCGATAGGTATCGCTGCGGTCGCCGACATCAATGACGACAACGTCACCGCCGTGCTCAACACGCCAACCTCCTTCAACGTACTGGCCAACGACACCTTCGAGAACGCCGGGCGCGTGGTCTCCAGCTACACCACACCGCTGCACGGCACCGTGACCATCGATGCCCAGGGCAACGCGATCTACACGCCGACCACCGGCTACACCGGCAGCGACAGCTTCACCTATACCGTCACCTCCAACGGCACCGTCGAGACCGCCACCGTCCATATCAACGCCATACTGCCCAACTATGCGCCGACCATCAGCGCGCCGACCACGCTGACCCTCAACGAGGACACCACCCAGGTGTTCTCCAGCGCCAACGGCAACGCCGTGACCGTCGCCGACCAGAACAACGACATCCTCACGGTCACCCTCAGCACCAACCATGGTGCCCTGACCCTGCAGCAAACCACCGGCCTGACCTTTACCAGCGGTGACGGCAACGCCGATGGCAGCATGACCTTCTCTGGCAGCTCGGCGGCGATCAACGCCGCACTCAACGGCATGAGGTTCATCCCCACCGCCGACTACAACGGCAGCGCCACCATCAGCGTGCAAGCCAGTGACGGGATCGCCGCGGTGCAGAGCTCAAGCATTGCCGTGACCATCAATCCAGTGGCCGATGGCGTCGCCGACAGCATCAGCACCGGGCCCCTGGCGCCGGTGACGTTCTTCCCGCTGGCCAACGACAATTTCGAAGGCACACCGATGATCACCGGCATCAGCCAGGGCGCTCATGGCCTGGTAGTGCTGGGCCTCAACGGCGCGGTCACCTACACCCCGGCGCTGGGCTATCTGGGCGCAGACAGCTTCACTTACACCGTGACCTCCGGTGGTGTCAGCGAGACCGTCACCGTCAACGTCACGGTCGGCAACCATGCGCCTACTGCCAATGGCAACCTCGGCACTCTGGCGGTGTTCGACAGTCAACTGGCGATCGCCGTACCGACGGCCCAGGCCTTCAACGATGTCGATACCCTCGACGTCCTGCACTACAGCGCCACCGGCCTGCCCGCTGGCTTGACCATCAACTCGCTGACCGGGCTGATCTCTGGCCAGGTCGATGGCCATGCATCGGTCAACGGCGTGAACGGCACCGGCACCTACAACGTAGTGGTCACCGCCACCGACCTGGCCGGCGCCAGCGTCACCTCCAGCGGCACCATCGTGGTCACCAACCCGGCACCGGTTCCGCTGGTGGGCCTGGTGGTCACCGGCAACGAAGACGTGCCGATCGACATCAGCGCCGCCGCCCTGGCGATCGTCGATCCGGACGGCGACGCCCTGACCATCACCGGTGCCACTGCCTTGCACGGCACTGTCGCCATCAACGCCAACGGTTCGATCCGCTACACCCCGAACGCCGACTACAACGGCATCGACACCATCACCTATCAGGTCCGCGATGCCGATGGCGCCACGGCCACCGGTTATGTCGCGGTGACCGTGCTGCCGATCGTCGACCTGCCGACCATCAAGCTGCCGTCCGTGACCCTACTGGCCGAAGACACGCCCCTGGTGTTCGCCAATATCCTTGGCCAGCATCTGGAGGTCGGCAACGTCGACGGCGATCTGGTCGACGTGCGCTTGAGCGTACCGGCGGGCCTGCTCAGCCTGACCAACAGCACCGGCGTCTCTTTGTCCGAGGGCAGTACCACCGGCTCCACCGTGCTGCATTTTTCCGGCACCACGGCAGCGATCAACGCTGCTCTGAACAACCTGGTCTACACCCCGGCCGCCGATTACAACGGCCCGCTCAATATCACCATCGGTCTGGGCCATTTGACGGCCGGCATCCTGACCGTCAACACCCTGCTGCCGATCAGCATCGCGCCGGTGGCCGATATCGTCGACGACCATGTCTCGACCGTGACCAACGCCGCGGTGTCGTTCAACGTCCTGGCCAACGACAGCTTCGAGAACGCCGGCCGCGTGGTCGACAGCCACACCGATCCACTGCACGGCAGCATCAGCATCGATGCCCCGGGCAACGTCACCTACACGCCTGCCACCGGTTTCACCGGTACCGACAGCTTCCAGTACACCGTGCTGTCCAATGGCACCTACGAGACCGCCACGGTCACCATCGCCATCAACACCGCGCCCAACACCAATCCGGTGGCCACGCCCATCGGCAACCAGAGCGGCACTGACAGCCAGCCCCTGAACATCGATGTGCACGGTTATTTCACTGACGCCGACACCAACGACACCCTGTCCTACAGCGCCACCGGCCTGCCCAGCGGCATCAGCATCTCCAGCACCGGGGTGATCACCGGCACGCTGGGCAGCAGCGCCTCGACGGCGGTGCCCAGCGGCGCTTACTCGGTAGTGGTCACCGCCAGCGACGGCCACGGCGGCCTGGTCAGCCAGAGTTTCGTGCTGGTGGTCGCCAACCCGGCACCGACCGCCAATGACGACACTGCCAGCGGCGCCGAAGACAGCGTCATCACCGGCAACGTGCTTACCAACGACTCCGATATCGACCGCGATACCCTGCAGGTCAGCACTACCCCCGTGCAAGGCCCGGCCCACGGCACCTTGGTACTCAACAGCGACGGCAGCTTCGCTTACACGCCGAATGCCAATTTCAACGGCACCGACTCCTTCACCTATCGGCTCATCGATGCCGATGGCGGCACCTCCACCGCTACCGTCATCCTCACCGTCAACCCGGTCAACGATGCGCCGATCAGCACCGGTACCATCGGCACGCAAACCAGCACCGACAGCAGCAACTTCAGCATCAACGTCGGCAACCGTTTCACCGATGTCGATGGCGACGCTCTGGCCTATACCGCGCTGGGCCTGCCGACCGGCCTGAGCATCAGCTCCGCCGGCCTGATCAGCGGCCAGTTGGGCAGTAGCGCCTCCCACGGCGGGCCTAATGGTGACGGCAGCTACAGCATCACCGTGACCGCCAGTGACGGTCACGGCGGCTCGGTCAGCCAGACCTTCGTACTCAATGTCGGCAACCCGGCGCCCACCACCGCCGACAGCAGCCAGACCACCAACGAAGACACCGCCTTCACCGCGACCCTGTCGGCCAACGATGTCGATCGCGATACCCTGACCTTCTCCGCCACCACCCCACCGGCCCACGGCACCCTGGTGCTGAATGCCAGCACCGGGCTCTATACCTACACCCCGGCGGCCAACTTCAACGGTACCGACAGCTTTACCTACCGCGTGGTGGACGCCGATGGCGGCGTTGCTACCGCGACCGTCAATATCACCGTCAACGCCGTCAACGATGCCCCCGAAGCGGTGGGCAGCATCGCTGCGCAGACCGGCATCGACGCCGCCGGCTTCAACCTCGACGTTGCCAACCGCTTCAGTGATGTCGATGGCGACACCCTGAGCTACAGCGCCAGCAACCTGCCGGCCGGTCTCGGCATCGACGCCAACGGCGTGATCAGCGGTACCCTGGCTCCCAACGCTTCCCATAGCGGCCTCAACGGCACCGGCCTGTACAACGTGGTCATCACCGCCAGCGACCCGAGCGGCGCGAGCATCACCCAGAGCTTTACCCTTAACGTCAGCAACCCGGTACCGCTAAGCGCCAACAGCGCCCAGATCACCGCCGAGGACACGCCGATCACCGCCACGCTGACCGCGACCGACGACGATGTGGTGACCTTCACGCCGGCCACCGGCCCGAGTCACGGCACTCTGGTGCTCAATGGCACCACCGGCGTGTATACCTATACGCCGAACAGCAACTTCAACGGCAGCGACAGCTTCACCTACACCGTCACCGACGCCGATGGCGCCACCACCACCGCCACCGTCAGCTTCACCGTCACACCGGTCAACGATGCCCCCGTGACCAATGGCACCATCGCGGCGCAGACCGGCAATGACGGCGCGCCATTCAGTCTCAACGTCGCTGGCGCCTTCGCCGATGTCGACAACGACACCCTCAGCTTCGGCGCCACTGGCCTGCCGGCCGGGCTGAGCATAGATCCGGCCACCGGGCTGATCTCCGGCACCCTGGCCAGCAGCGCCTCGCAAGGCGGCACCGGTGGTGTCTACAGCGTCACCATCATCGCCAACGACGGGCATGGCGCCACCGTGGCCCAGGTCTTCAACCTGACGGTCAGCAACCCGGCGCCCACCGCCAGCAACAGCACCCTGGTGCTCGACGAAGACACCGTCGCCACCGGCAACCTGCTGGTCAACGCCAACGATATCGACGGCGACACCCTGCGCCTGGATACCACCCCGGTGACCGCGCCACAACACGGCACACTGGTACTCAACGCCAACGGCACCTACATCTACACCCCGGCCAGCGATTTCCATGGCAGCGATACCTTCAGCTATCGGGTCATAGACGCCGACGGCGCCGCGGTCACTGCGACGGTCGCCATTACCGTCAATTCGGTCAACGATGCGCCCGTCGCCAACGGCACCCTCGCCGCTCAGAGCACCAACGACAGCAGTGCCTTCAGCCTCGACGCCAGCAATGCCTTCCGCGACGTCGACAGCACCTTGAGCTACAGCGTGACCGGTCTGCCCACGGGCTTGAGCATCGACCCGGCCACCGGGCTGATCTCCGGCAACGTGGCCAGCAGCGCCTCGCAAGGTGGCAGCGGCGGCGTCTACAGCGTGGTGGTCAGCGCCAGCGATGGCCAGGCCAGCGTCACCCAGACCTTCACCCTGACGGTCAGCAATCCGGCGCCGACCGCCAACACGCTCACCGTCACCCTGGCCGAGGACGCCAGCGCTACCGGCAACCTGCTGCTCAATGCCAACGATCCGGACGGCGACGTTCTGCGGCTCGACACCACGCCCGTGAGCGCACCACTGCACGGCAGCCTGACCTTGAACGCCAATGGCACCTACACCTACACGCCCAACGCCAACTTCAATGGCACCGACAGCTTCAGCTACCGGGTATTCGACGCCGACAATGCGTCGGTGATCGCCACCGTGAACTTCACCGTCACGCCGGGCTATGACGCCCCCGTGGTCAACGGCACCTTACCGGCCCTGAGCGCCAACGATCACGGCCCGGTCAGCGTCAACGTCACCGGCGCGTTCACCGACATCGACGGGACCGCGCTGACGTACGCTGCCAGCGGCCTGCCCAGCGGCATCAGTATCGACCCCGCGACAGGCCTGATCAGCGGTACCCTGGGCAGCAGCGCCTCCACCGAAGGCCCAGGTGGCCACGGCGTGTACACCATCGTGGTGACTGCCAGCGATGGCCAGGGCGGCATTGCGACCCAGACGTTCACCCTGACTGCCAACAACATTGCGCCCACGGCCAGCAACGGTACCGTGCCGGTGGCCGAAGACAGCGTCGCCAACGGCACCCTGCTGAACAATGCCAGCGATGCCGACGGCGATGCCTTGACGTTCGTTGCCACCAGCCAGCCGACCCATGGCACCTTGGTACTCAACGCCAATGGCAGCTACAGCTACACACCAGCGGCCAACTACAACGGCAGCGACAGCTTCAACTATCGGGTCACCGACGCTGACGGTGGTACTACCACGGCCACTCTCACTTTCAACGTCACCCCGGTGTACGACGCCCCAAGCGCCGGCGCGCCGATCGCCGCAGTAAGCGCCAACGACAGCAGCGCGGTCAGCCTCAATGTCGCCGGCAACTTCAACAACGTCGACAATGCGGCGCTCATTTACAGTGCCAGCGGCCTGCCCAATGGCATCAGCATCAACCCCACCACCGGCCTGATCAGCGGCACTTTGGGCAGCAGCGCTTCGACCTCGAGCCCCGATGCCAATGGCGTCTACACCATCGCCGTGACCGTCACCGACACCACCGGCGCCACCGCGACCCAGCTGTTCACCCTGACGGCGGTCAACACCCTGCCAGTGGCCAGCAACAGCACCGTCAACCTGCTCGAAGACAGCGCCGCAGTGGCCGGCGACCTGCGCGGCAGTGCCAGCGACGCCGATGGCGACGCCTTGACCTTCGCCGTCACCAGCGGCCCGAACCACGGCAGCTTGACCTTCAACGCCAACGGCACCTACAGCTACACCCCGAGCGCCAACTACAACGGCGCCGACAGCTTCACTTACCGCGTCACCGATGCCGACGGCGCGGTCAGCACGGCGGTGGTCACTTTCAATATCGCCCCGGTGTACGACGCCCCCGTGGCCGGTACCCCGATCAGCACCCAGGTCGCCAACGACAGCAGCGCCATCAGCCTCAACGTCGCCGGCAACTTCAGCGATGCCGACAACCGAGCCCTGACCTACAGTGCCAGCGGCCTGCCCGCTGGCCTGAGCATCAACGCCACCACCGGCCTGATCAGCGGTACCCTCGGCAGCAGCGCCTCGGCCTTGGGCGCCGGTGGCAACTACAACGTGGTCATCACCGCCAGCGATGGCCTGGGCGGCATCGCCACCCAGGCGTTCACCTTCACTGCGGTCAACACCCTGCCGGTGGCCAGCAACGCCACCATCGACCTCAACGAAGACAGCGCTTTCAACGGCGACCTGCGCACCAACACCGCTGATGCCGACGGCGATTCGCTGACGTTCGTGGTCAGCAGCGGACCGACTCACGGCAGCCTGACCTTCAATGCCAATGGCACCTACACCTACACCCCGACCGCCAATTTCAACGGCAACGACAGCTTCAGCTACCGTGTCACCGACGCCGATGGCGCGGTCAGTAACGCGGTCATCACCTTCAACATCGCCCCGGTGTACGACGCTCCCGTGGCCGGCACGCCGGTCAGCGCCCAGACTGCCAACGACGGCAGCGTTGTCAGCCTCAATGTGGCCGGCAACTTCAGCGATGCCGATAACCGCGCCCTGGTCTTCAGCGCCAGCGGCCTGCCCACGGGCCTGAGCATCGACGCCAATACCGGCCTCATCAGCGGCACCCTGAACAGCAGCGCCTCCACCCAGGGCATCAACGGCAGCGCCAACTACAGCGTCATCGTCACGGTCAACGACGGCCTGGGCGGCAGCGCCACCCAGACCTTCACCTTCACTGCCGTCAATACCTTGCCGGTGGCCAGCAATGCCACGGTCAATCTGCTCGAAGACACTTCGGTGACCGGCACCTTGGCCAACAACGCCAGCGACGCCGACGGCGACGTGCTGACTTACGCCGTCACCAGCGGCCCAAGCCACGGCAGCCTGCAGTTCAATCCTGGCACCGGTGGCTACACCTACACCCCGGTCGGCAACTACAACGGCAGCGACAGCTTCAGTTACCGGGTCACCGATGCCGATGGTGCCGTCAGCACCGCCGTCATCACCTTCAATGTCGCGCCGGTCTACGATGCTCCCCAAGCCAACGGCAACCTGCCGGCCCTGAGCGCCAACGACAGCAGCGTCATCAATCTCAACGTCGCCAGCAGCTTCAGCGATGCCGACAACCGTGCCTTGACCTACAGCGCCAGCGGCTTGCCCGCCGGCCTGAGCATCGACGCCAACACCGGTCTGATCAGCGGCACCTTGAACAGCAGCGCCTCGACCCAGGGCAATGGCGGCAGCGGCAGCTACAACATCGTAATCACCGCCAGTGACACGCTGGGCGGCAGCGCTACCCAGGCGTTCGTGCTCACCGCAGTCAACACCCTGCCGACCGCCAGCGGTACCAGCCTCACCCTGGCCGAAGACACCGTCGCCACGGGCGATCTGCACACGCTGTCCGGCGATGCCGACAACGACACACTCACCTACAGCGTTGCCCAGGCCCCGGCCAACGGCGTCCTGGTGATCAACGCCAACGGCACTTACAGCTACACGCCGAACGCCAACTTCAACGGCACCGACAGCTTCAGCTATCGGGTCACTGACGCCGACAACGCCACCACTGTCGCCACCATCAGCCTGACCATTACCCCGGTCTACGACGCACCGAGTACCAACGGCCCGATCGCGGCGCAACAGGCCAACGACAGCAGCACCTTCAACCTCGCTGTGGGCAATCGTTTCGCCGACGCCGATGGCGCTACCCTGACCTTCAGCGCCACCGGCCTGCCCGCTGGCGTGAGCATCGATCCGACCTCAGGCCTGATCAGCGGTACCCTGGGCAGCAGTGCCTCAAGCCAAGGCACCGATGGCAATGGCGGCGCACCTGGCAGCGGTGGCAACTACAGCATCGTCGTCACCGCCAGCGATGGTGTCGGCGGCAGTATCAGTCAGACCTTCGTGCTCACCGCGATCAACCCGGCGCCAGTGGCCGGCGACGCGGCCATCAGTCTCGGCGAGCACAGCAGCACCAGCGGCAACCTCAACAACTACGCCACTGACGCGGACCGCGACGCCCTGACCTTCAGCATCGTCAGCCCGGTCAGCAACGGCAACCTGGCGCTCAATGCCAACGGCAGCTTTACTTACACACCCAATAACACCTTCGTCGGCAGTGACAGCCTGACCTACCGCGTCACCGATGCCGACGGTGGCACCAGCACCGCGGTGCTGGTCTTCAACGTGGTCGCCGACAATGGCGGTCCGGTGCCCAACGGTACGATTTCGACCCTGGTCGCCAACGACCACAGCGCGGTCAATCTCAACGTCGCCGGCGCCTTCATCGACAACACAGCCGGGGCGCATCTGACCTACAGCGCCAGCAATCTGCCCACCGGTTTGAGCATCGACAGCGCCACCGGGATCATCACCGGCACCCTCGACAGCAGCGCCTCTGCCTTGGCGCCCGGTGGCGGCGGCAACTACCAGGTGACCATTACCGCCACCGACGATTTCAACCGCAGCGCGACCCAGAGCTTCACGCTCAGCGCGGTCAACACGGTGCCGATCGCCAACAACGCCACCTTGACCATCGGTGAAGATGGCACCGCGACAGGTAACCTCAACGATTACGTGACCGATACCGACGGCGACGCCCTGACGTTCTCGACCGTGCAGCAGCCAAGCCACGGCACCCTGACCATCAACCCGGTCACGGGCGCCTACACCTACGTGCCGAACGCCAATTTCAACGGCACCGATAACTTCATCTATCAGGCCACCGACGTCGACGGCGGCTTCGGTCGCTCCACTGTCATCACTATCGTCACCCCGGCCTACGATGGCCCGTTGCCCAACGGCACGCTGCCGACCCTGACCGCCTTCGATCACAGTAGCGTCAACCTCAACATCGCCAATGCTTTCAGCGACGCTGATGGCACCGCCTTGACCTACAGCGCCAGCAACCTCCCCACCGGCCTGACCCTCGACCCCAACACCGGGCTGATCACCGGTACCCTGAGCAGTAGCGCGTCGACCCTGGGCAGCAATGGCGCCGGTGGTGCCGGCGGCAACTACACGGTGATCATCACCGCCAGCGACGGCCTGGGCGGCTCCGCGACTCAGAGCTTCACCCTGGTGGCGGTCAACACCCTGCCAGTGGCGAGCAACGCCACCGTCAATCTGCTCGAAGACACCCCGGTGAGCGGCTCTCTGGCCAGCACCAGCAGCGACGTCGACGGCGACACCCTGACGTTCGCGGCCATCACCCAACCGGCCCATGGCAGCCTCAGCCTCAATGTCGCGACCGGGGCCTACACCTATACCCCGGCGGGCAATTTCAACGGCACCGACAGCTTCAGCTACTCGGTGACCGACGCCGATGGTGCGGTCAGCAACGCGATGATCACCTTCACTGTGGCGCCGGTCTACGACGCCCCCGTCACCACCGCACCGATCACCGCCATTACCGCCAACGACCACAGCAGCGTCAGCGTCAATGTCACTGGCAACTTCAGCAGCCCCGACAACCTGCCGTTGACCTACAGCGCCACCGGTCTGCCCGCTGGCATCACTCTGGACCCGAACACCGGCCTGCTCGGCGGTACCTTGAGCAGCAGCGCTTCGACCTTGGCCCCGGGCGGCCTGTACACCATCGTGGTCAGCGCCAGCGATGGCCAGACCAGCATCAGCCAGAGCTTTACCCTGACGGCGGTCAACACGCTGCCGGTCGCCAGCAATGCCACCGTCAACCTCGTTGAAGACAGCACCAGCACCGGCGACCTGCGCAATAACGCCACTGACGCCGACCAGGACGCCCTGAGCTTTGCCGTGACCACCGGTCCGACCCATGGCAGCCTGCTGTTCAACGCCAATGGCAGCTACACCTACACGCCAAACGCCAATTTCAACGGCAGCGACAGCTTCAGCTACCGCGTGACCGACGCCGACAGTGGCACCAGCAGCATCGCCACCATCACCTTCAACGTCGCTGCGGTGTACGACGCGCCGACCACCAATGGCACCATCGCCGCGCAGACCGGCAACGACGGCAGCAGCTTCAACCTCAATGTCGCCGGCAATTTCAGCGACGTCGACAACACCCCGCTGACCTACAGCGCCAGCGGCCTGCCCACAGGCCTGGCCATCGATCCCGACACCGGTCTGATCAGCGGCACCCTGGGCAGCAGCGCTTCTACCGGCGGCAGCAACGGCGCCGGCGGCCCGGGCAACAGCTACACCGTGACGGTCAGCGCTACCGACGGCCTGAATACCGTTACCCAGACCTTCACCCTTACCGCCTTCAATATCGCGCCAACGGCCAACAACGCCACCGTGCCGCTCCTCGAAGACAGCATCGCCACCGGTAACCTCAACAACTACGCCAGCGATACCGACGGCGACGCCCTGACCTTCAGTGCCAGCACTCAACCGACACATGGTGTGCTGGTGCTCAATGCCAACGGCACCTTCACCTATACCCCCGTGGCCAACTTCAACGGCGCGGACAGTTTCAACTACACGGTCACCGATGCCGACGGCGCCAGCCGTACCGCGACCCTGACGTTCAATGTCGCACCGGTCCACGACGCGCCGGCGGTCACTACGTCGATCGCCAACCTGACCGCCAACGACCATGGCAGCGTCAGCGTCAATGTCTCAGGCAACTTCACCAGCGTCGACAATCTGCCGCTGACCTACAGCGCCACCGGCTTGCCTGCGGGCGTCACCCTCGACCCGGCCACCGGCCTGCTCAGTGGCACCTTGAGCAGCAGCGCATCGGCCCTCGCACCGGGCGGCCAGTACAGCATCGTGGTCAGCGCCAGCGACGGCATCAGCAGCACCAGCCAGACATTCGTGCTGACCGCGGTCAACACCCTGCCGACGGCCACCAGCAGCACCGTCAACCTCAGCGAAGATACGACTGCCAACGGCGACCTGCGCCTTAGCGCCAGCGATGCCGACCAGGACGCGCTCAGCTTTGCCGTCGCCAATGGCCCCGCCCACGGCAGCCTTGCCCTCAACGCCAACGGCACCTACAGCTACACCCCGGCCGCCAACTTCAACGGCAGCGACAGCTTCACCTACACCGTCACCGATGCCGACGGCGCGGTCACCAGCGCGACCCTGACCTTCAACGTGGCACCGGCCTATGACGCACCCGGCGCCGGCACGCCGATCGCCACGGTCACCGCCAACGACCACAGCAGCGTCAGCATCAACGCGGGCGGCAATTTCACCAATGTCGACAACGCCACCCTGACCTACAGCGCCACCGGTCTGCCCACTGGCCTGAGCATCGATCCGGCCACCGGCCTGATCAGCGGCACCCTCAGCAGCAGCGCATCGGCGCAGGGCAGTAACGGCAGCGGCGGCGCCAACACCGGCGGCAACTACAGCATCGTGGTCAGCGCCAGCGATGGCATCAACACCGCCACCCAGACCTTCACCCTGACGGCCGTGAACACCTTGCCGGTGGCCGCCAACGCCAACCTGGCGCTGCCTGCCGGCAGTAACGTCAGCGCCAGCCTGCTCAACTATGCCCAGGACGCCGACGGTGACGTGCTGAGCTTCACCGCCAACAGCGTGCCGACCCACGGCACCCTGGTGCTCAGCGCCAATGGCAGCTTCACCTACACCCCGACGCTGGGCTACATCGGTACCGATACCCTGACCTACACCGTGACCGATGCCGATGGCGCCAGCACCACCGCGACCCTGACCTTCAACGTTGCGGCCGGCTACCTGCCGCCCGCCGCCAACGGCAGCGTGGCGCCGCTCAATGCGGCCGATCATTCTCAGGTCAACGTCAATGTCGCGGGCAACTTCAGCGATGCCAACGGCAACCCCCTGACCTACAGCGCCGCCGGCCTGCCCACCGGGTTGAGCATCGACCCCGGTACCGGCTTGATCACCGGTACCCTGAGCAGCAGCGCGTCGACCCAGGGCATCGGCGGCAGCGGTACCTACACCGTGGTCATCACCGCCAGCGATGGCTTGGGCGGCAGCGCCACGCAAACCTTCGCCCTTACCGCGATGAACACCCTGCCGAGCGCCACCGGCACCACCCTGAATGTCAACGAGGATGGCACCGCCAGCGGCGATCTGCGCAGCGTGGTCACCGATATCGACGGCGACGCCTTGAGCTTCGCCGCCGTCACCCCGCCGGCTCACGGCACCCTGGTGCTCAACGCCAACGGGCTCTACACCTACACGCCAGCGGCCAACTTCAACGGCAGCGACAGCTTCACCTATCAAGTGACCGACGCCGATGGCGCCAGCGCAACGGCGACCATCGTCATCAACGTAGCGCAAGTGCTCGATGCGCCGAGCGCCAATGGTAGCGTCGCGGCGCAAGCGGCCAACGACGGGTCCAGCTTCAGCCTCAGCGTGGCCGGCAACTTCAACAATCCTGACAACGTGCCACTGAGCTACAGCGCCACTGGCTTGCCTGCCGGCCTGGCCATCGACGGTAACGGTCTTATCACCGGTACCCTGGGCAGCAGCGCTTCGGTGCTGGGCAGCAATGGCGCCGGCGGGCCCGGCGGCAACTACACGGTGGTGGTCAGCGTCACGGACGGCACCCATACCGTCACCCAAAGCTTCGTGCTCACCGCCATCAACACCGTGCCCACGGTCAGCAACGCCAGCGTGCCGGTGCCCGAGGACGGTTCCGTCACGGGTGACCTCAACAGCATCGCCAGCGATGTCGACCAGGACGCCCTGACCTTCAGTGCCAACAGCCAGCCGGCCCATGGCGTGCTGGTGCTCAACGCCAACGGGAGCTACACCTACACGCCGGTGGCCAACTTCAACGGCAGCGACAGCTTCAACTACACCGTCACCGACGCCGATGGCGCCAGCCGCACCGCGACCCTGACCTTCAACGTCACCCCGGCCTACGATGCGCCGAGCGTGACCGCGCAGATCGCCACCCAGACCGCCAACGACCACAGCAGCGTCAGCCTCGACGTCGCCAGCAATTTCACCAGCGTCGACAACCTGCCGCTGACCTACAGCGCCACCGGGCTGCCGGCCGGCCTGAGCATCGATCCCAACACCGGCCTGATCAGCGGCACCCTGAGCAGCAGTGCGTCGTCGCTGGGCAGCAACGGCAGCGGTGGCCCCGGCGGCAACTACAGCGTGGTCGTCAGTGCCAGCGATGGCATCTCGAGCGTAAGCCAGACGTTCACCCTGACCGCGGTCAACACCCTGCCGACCGCCACCAACGCCAGCGTCACCGTACAACAAGGCAGCGACCTCATCGGTAACCTGAGCAACTACGCCAGCGACGCCGATGGCGATGCCCTGAGTTTCACTGCCGCGACCCAGCCCGCCCACGGCGTGCTCAGCGTCGGAGCCAATGGCGTCTACACCTACACGCCGACTGCAGGCTTCATCGGCCAGGACAGCTTCACCTATCAGGTGACCGATGCCGACGGTGGGGTGACCTTGGCCACCGTGGTCGTCAACGTCTCGACCCAGCCGGACCAGGCGCCCGTGGTCAGCGCGCCTGTGCCGACTCAGACGGCGACCGATGGCGCCACCTTCAATCTCAACGTCGCGAACGCGTTCAGCGATCCGGATGGCGACACCCTGACCTACAGCGTCAGCGGGCTGCCCAACGGCCTGACCTTCAATCCGCAGACCGGGCAGATCACCGGCACTCTACCCGGCAATGCCTCGAGCCAGGCACCCGGGGGCGTCTACACCCTGACCCTGACCGCCAGCGACGGCACGGTCTCGGTCAGTCAGCAGGTCGAACTGGTGGTCAGCAACCCGCTGCCCGTCACCACCGGCGCGAGCTACACCCTGCCCGAGGACAGCTCGATCAGCGGCGTGCTCACGGCCAGCGATCCGGACGGCGACAGCTTCACCTTCGGTATCGCCCAAGGCCCGACTCACGGCAGCCTGACGCTCAATGCCAACGGCAGCTTCACTTACGTGCCCAACCCGGACTTCAACGGCACCGACAGCTTTACCTATCAGGTCCGCGACAGCGACGGCGGTATCACCAACGCGGTGGTGAGCTTCACCGTGACGCCGGTCAACGACACGCCCGTGCTCGTCACTCCGCCGGGAACCGTCGTAGTGCCTCCTGATGGCCCGACCGTCATCGATGTGCTGCCCGGTATCAGCGATGCGGATGGCGACCCGCTCACCGTGGTCGGTGCCGGCGCCAGCAGTGGCACCGTGGTGATCAACCCCAATGGCACGCTGACCTACACCCCGGCCCCAGGCTACAGCGGCCCAGCCACCCTGACGTACACGGTCAGCGATGGTGCCGGCGGCAGCCTCACCGCCACGATCACACTGTCGGTCAGCGCCGCGCCTGGGAACGGCGGTGGTACGGGTACTGGCTCGGGGACTGGTACGGGAGGGGGAACGGGAACGGGTGCTACCACGCCGGACGGCTTCGTCGGCGTGACCAGCACGCAGATCGTCACCGCTGGCCTGACCGGCATTCCGCCAAGTTACACATCGCCTGAATTCTCGACCTACGCCCGGGTCACCCACTACGACCCGGTGCTGCTCGATGCGGTCAACGGCGTCAAGCGCCTGGACGGCCTGACTCAGCTCAGCGAAGACCGGCCCATGCAGGAGGTCGCCACCGGCATGGCACCGCTGGCCGCCACCACCGAGATCAGCAGCAACGCAGCGCCCATGGCTCAGGCTACCGGCGATCTGCAGGAGCAGAACCGTCAGCAACTGGACGTCGATGACATGCGTGCGGGCGCACCGGGCACCACTCAAGAGGCGCCCACTCAGGCGCCGCCAGCCGCCACCGAGCCTGCCACTGCCCCAGGCGCCGCCGCCCCTGAGACAGCGCCACAACAGGCGCCTGGCAGCGGTGGCGATAATCCGCAGGCCAATAACGTGACGCCGCTGCCGTTGACCCTCAACGAGCAGCTGCAGGCCGCCAGTCAGGCACGCCTGGCCGAACGTGACGCGCTGGCCCGGTTGCTGGCGAGTTGAAGAGCGTAGCGAGGGAGCTTGCTCCCTCGCTGCAGGGCACCATTAGCGTCATAAGCGGCGTAGCGCACATATAAATTCGCCATTTTTTTGCTTAATCAGCGGGGCCTGCTTCACTAAGGAAAGAAGTTCCGGATTCAGCTCCATTGGAGCCGCAGCTCTAGCGTCATGGTTTCAACCCCCGCGCCATCCTTCGTCGGCCAGGCCCTCCCTGTCGACAGGGCGCCGGTCCAGCCGATACAGACAGGAGTCGATCGTGAGTCATGTACCCGTAATGAATACTTTGACCTTTCGGACAGAATGCCTGCAGCCATGCACGCCCTTGCCGATGCCAAGGTAATGAAAATAAAGGTCGCATCCGAAGCCTTCGCTGCACGGCAGCAGTCGGGTCGCTAGCCAACCCACGGTCATTGACGCAGAGAACTTATGGACAAGCCAATTCCCCTGGCGTTGGGGTCAGCTGTACGCCAATGCTTGTTGTTGATGGTGGGTTGCCTCTATCTGTCGGCCTGCACCATCGTTCCGCAGCCGGTAGATGTCGATCAACAGGCCCTCGATCAAAAGGCCAAGATCGACGCGGTGATCGCCTCTGAAGAACCGGTCACCCACCCCCTGAGCCTCTACGAGGCCATGGCCCGGGCCCTCAAGTACAACCTCGACCAGAAGATCGAGGTGCTTGACGAAGAACTGCGCCAGAAACAACTGGAGCTCAACCGCACCGGCATGCTGCCCGAGTTGTCCCTCGGTGGCGGCGTCGCCAACCGTAGCAACGAGGCAGGCTCCAGCAGCCGCTCGCTGCTGTCCGGCAACCAGTCGTTGGAGCCCTCGACCTCCAGCGATCGCACCACCGAAAACGCCAACCTCACCGCCAGCTGGGACATCCTCGACTTCGGCCTGTCCTACGTGCGCGGCCTGCAGGATGCCGACGAGCAGCTGATCTCGGCCGAGCGGCGGCGCAAGGTGGTCAACCGTATCCAGGAAGACGTGCGCACCGCCTACTGGCGCGCGGTCAGCGCCGACCGCACCTACAAGAAGCTGGTCGACCTCGAAGCCCTGGCGCAAAAGGCCCTGCTGCAGACCCAGCAACTGGAGTCGCGGCGCCTGGTACCGCCGCTGACCGTACTCGACTATCAGCGCAACCTCCTGCAGGTGCAGGGCGATGTGCAAAAGCTGCAACGCGAACTGTCGCTGGCCAAGAACCAACTGGCGGCGCTGATCAACCTCAAGCCCGACACCCGCTTCTCGCTGGAATTGCCCGACCGCACCGACGTCGTCCCCGAGCTGCCCGGCTCGGCCGATGAAATGGTCATGGTCGGCCTGCGCTTTCGCTCCGAACTGCGCGAAGGCAGCTACCGCGCGCGCATCAATAAGAACGAAATGAACGCCGCACTGATCCGCGCCCTGCCCAGCCTCAAAGGCGTGATCGGCCTCAACTACGACTCCAACAGCTACCTGTACAACCAGAGCTGGGCCAACGCCGGCGCGCAGATGACCTGGAACCTGATGAACGTGTTCCGCTACCCGGCGCAAAAACGCGCGCTGGTGGCCGAAGGCGCAGTGATCGATCAACGTCAGCTGGCGCTTACCTTGGCGGTCATGACCCAGATCCACGTCTCGCGCGTGCGCTTCATCCGCTTCTCTCAGGAACTGGGCACCATCCGCAGCTCCGAAGAAGTCCAGGAGCGCATCCTGGCGCTGTCCCGTGGCGGCTTCCAGGCCCACACCGTCAGCCAGCAGGACCTGGTGCGCGAAGAGATGAACTCGGTACTCGCCGAGATCAAATACGACGCCGCCTACGCCGACGTACAGAACGCCTACGCCAACCTCTATGCGTCGATGGGGCTGGACAACTTCGATATCGATATCCAGCCCGATACGCCAATTGCCGAGATCGCCAGCAAGTTGCAACAGCACTGGACCGAACGCGCCAGCAGCCTGCCACCGATGCCGGAACCCCCGGCCGCTGATGACACCTCCAATACCGCGACGCAAGGGAGCACGCCACAATGAGCCGCAAGTCACTAGGCTTGATCATGCTGTCCGGGACGGGCTTGCTGATCGCCGCGATGTATCACGCTAACTCATCCAACACCCTAGCCAGCGCGCCGGTACCACCGCTGATGCTGATCAGCAGCGCTCAGGCTGCCGATGGCCCGGCCGTGGCCAAGCCATTGGTGGCGCTGCCCCCGGCGGTACCCGGCACGCCGGCCACCGCCTCGCCGCTGGTCTCGCCCTTGCCGGCTGCCATGAGCGGCCCTGGCCCTGCCGACCTGCAAAAGAAGCCGTCGGACAACGGTTCCCAGACCGACGCCAACGGCGGCAAGGCGCGCGGCGTGGTTCGTGCAGTCAATGAAGCGACGCTGTCGTCATCGATGGTGGCGCAGATCACCCAGATGAACTTCAGCGAAGGCTCAGCCTTCAAGAAAGGTGACTTGCTGGTGGCGTTCAACTGCGATCGCGCCCAGGCCGATCTGCGCGCCGCCCAGGCCGGGTTGCAAGTGGAGCAGAAAACCGTCGAGACCAATCAGGAGCTCGAGCACTTCAACTCGGTCGGCAAGTTCGACGTGCTGATCTCGCAGTCCAAGCGCAACAAGGCCAAGGCCGAAGTCGAGGCACTGCAGGCGCAGATCAAGGAATGCAAGGTCTACGCGCCCTTCAACGGCCGGGTCATCGAGCGCATGAAGCACGTCCACGAATCGGTAGCGGTGAGTGAAGCGATGCTCAAGATCGTCGACACCAGCAGCCTGGAAATGGACCTCATCGTGCCGTCCAAATGGCTGCAATGGCTCAAGCCCGGCTCGCCGTTCACCTTCGCCGTGGATGAAACCGGCAAGAGCAGCGAGGCAGTGGTTGATCGCCTGCTGCCCGAGGTCGACCCGGTCAGCAAGACCTTGAAGATCATCGGTCGCTTCAACTCCAGCGACCATGGCCAGACCATCCCCGGCATGAGCGGCACCGCGACCTTCAAGGCGGGAGGCTGACTGCGCCATGAGCATCAACATACAACTGCCCCCGCAGCCGCCCACGGATGACGGCAAGGCGCACATGGCGGCGCTGCACCTGTTGACCCTGGAAGCAGAGATCCGCCGCCAGCCCTCGCGCCAGGACCTGCTGTTCCATCTGGTCAACGCCGTGCAGGACATGATCCCGTACGGTCAGGCCATGGCCTGGCGGCGCACGCACAAGGGCGGCAAGTTCCAGCTCAAGATGGTTTCGGGCATCCCGGTCGCCGATCGACACACGCCGTTGGCCGAGGCCCTGCAAGGGGTATTGAGCGAGCACGACAAGGCCGGCTTCCTCACTTCCCAGGTAGCCTTCGAGCTGCGCCCGCCTGCCGGTGCCGGGGCGGTGCGCTCGCCCCTGGCCGACTTTGCCCTGGGCCATGCCTTGTGGATTCCACTGCGCGACTACGATGGCGCGGTCAATACCGGTGCGCTGCTGCTGCGCGATACGCCGTTCAGCCCCCGCGAACAAACATTGATGCAGCGCCTGGGGGAAACCTACGCCCATGCCCTGCGGGTGTTCGGCCGCCAGCGGCGGCTGATCGACCGCTTGCCCCTGAACAAACGCACCCTGGCCATAGGCGTGGCGATGGTGGTCGCGGCGGCGTTGATTCCGGTGCGTCTGAGCGTGATGGCGCCGGTCGAGGTGATCGCCGATCAACCGTACATCCTCACCGCGCCGATCAACGGTGTGATCCGCAACATCCTGGTGGCGCCCAACACCCAGGTGACCGTCAATCAGGCGCTGGTGCAGTTCGAAGATATCCAGCCACGCAACGAAATGGTCCTCGCTCAACAGCAACTGGCCGTGGCCCAGGCCAAGGACAGCCGCACCTCTGCAGCGGCGTTCAATGACGCCGAAGCCGCCCACGAACTGGCCATCGCCGCCGCCGAGCATGATCTGGCGCGGGTGAATTACGAGTACACCCTCGAAGTCCTGCAGCGCACCTTGATACACACCCCCAGCGCCGGCCTTGCGGTGTACAGCGACCGGCGCGACTGGGAGGGGCGTTCGGTGCAGGTCGGCGAGGAGATCCTGCAAGTCGCCGATCCGCAGCGCATCGCCTATCGCATCGACCTGTCCACCGGTAACGCCATCGAACTCAAGCCCGGCAATCCAGTGGGCATCTACCTTGAGAGCTCGCCACTGGGCGGCATCGACGCCGATCTCAAGTCGGTCAGCTACACGCCCAAGACCACTGGCGGCAACCTCACCAGCTACACCGCCATCGCCATGCCGTCTGGTGCTGAACGACCACGCATCGGTTCGCGCGGCACCGCCCGGGTCTACGGTGAATACGCGCCGCTGGCCATCCAGTTGCTGCGCCGGCCGATTGCCGCCGTACGCCAGTATCTGGGGGTCTGAACATGGCGAGCGCAACGATGGCCACCTCGGTGGCCACGCCCTTGGCGACTGGGCGTGCCCCTTCGCTGCTGCCGGATGAGCTGCCACTGGCACCGCTGCGCCAGGAGCTACGTCTGGAGCAAGCCGCGCCGAGCCCCGAGGGGATACCGCGCTGGCGCTTGTACGACCCATTGCAGCATCGGTTTTTCCTGATCGGCGAAGAAGACGTCATGCTCCTGGCGCTGTGGCCCTGCGGTACCGTCGGCAGGTTGCGCCAGGCCTTGGCGCAGCGGCTGGCGGCCACTGGCGACGAGGATCTGGCCGGGGCCGAGCTGGACGAAGAGCTGCTCGACGGCTTGCTGCGCTTTCTCAACACCCATCATTTGCTGCAGACCTCGGGCAAGCAGGCTTATCAAACCCTTGCCGATCAGGCCAGGCGCATGCGCGGGCACGGCCTGCGCGGGCTGATCAACCGAGTGTTGGCCATGCGCTTGCCGGTGTGGAGCCCCCATGCCCTGATCGAATACTTCATCCCCACCATCAAAGCCATCGGCCATCGCTCGGTACTGACGGTCTGGACGCTGCTGACGCTGCTAGGCATCTACCTGACGACCCGGCAGTGGGACCAGTTCATCGGCACCTTCAGCGACTTCTTTTCAGCCTCCGGCATGCTCGCCTATGGCGTCGCGCTGGCCGGCCTGAAGATCGTCCACGAGCTGGGCCATGCCTACATGGCGACGATCCGGGGCGTGCGGGTGGGCAACATGGGCGTGTCGATCTTCATGGGCATGCCCATGCTCTACACCGAGCTCGGTGATGTCGCGCGTCTGAACAACCCGCGCCAGCGCATGTGGATTGCTGCCGGTGGCGTGCTGGCGGAAAGCTTCGTTGCGGGCCTGGCGACCCTGGCCTGGGCGGTGTTGCCGGAGGGCAGCCTGCGCAGCGTGGCCTTCGTGATCGCCACCACCAGTTGGCTGACCAGCTTGCTGGTCAACCTCAACCCGCTATCGCGCTTCGATGGCTATTACTTTCTGGCTGACGCGTTGCGCCTGGACAACCTGCAACCCCGGGCGCTGGCGTTCAATCAATGGCTGATCGGGCGCATGCTGCTGGGCCCGGTGGAGGCGCCGCCGGAGCCGGTGTCGCGACGCCGCGCAGCCTTGTTCGTGACCTACGGGACACTGTCCTGGTGCTACCAGATCATGCTCAGTTGCGGCATCGCCTGGCTGGCCTACCGAACGTTGTTCAAGACCGCCGGCGTGCTGTTGCTGGCCTACGCCCTGTGGCAGTTCGTGGGCCGACGCGTCCTGCGTTCGGTGCAACACTGGTGGAGCCTGCGTGATCGGGTGGGCAGCCGTCGACGCCTGGGTCTGGCGATCTTCGGCGGCGTGCTGTTGCTGCTCTTCGTGCTGCCGCTGGACCGCCGCGTGGAAGTCCCGGCGATGGTCGGCTGGCAGTCCGAGACACCGATCCAGGCCCCCGAAAATGCCCGCATCGAAGCGCTGCCCATGCGCCCCGATAGCCGAGTGAAAAAAGGCGATCTGCTGGTGCGGTTCTACTCGCCCGAGCTCGACAGCAAACGCGCCACCGCCCAGCTCAACCTGACCATCGCCAGCGAGCGCCTCGACCGCATCGGCGGTGACGACCGCGACCGCGCTGAAACCATGGTCCTGCGCCAGCAGCAGTTGCAGGCCCAGGCCGATCTCGCCGGGCTGGCCGACCGGGCGCGCATGCTCGAATGGCGCGCGCCCCAGGATGGCTTGCTGGTGGACGTCCCGGCCAACCTGCAGGTCGGCCAATGGGTCAAACCCAGCACCACCCTGGGCCGCCTGCTGCACGGCGACGCGCTGGACGCCATCGGCTTCGTCAACGAGAAGGAGCTGGCGCGCCTGCACCCCGGTGCCCAGGGGGTGTTCATCGCCGACGAACCAAGCCTGCCGCGTCATCAGGTGAGTCTCAAGGCCATCGACAACAACGCCAGCGAGTTCATCAGCCCCGACAGTCTCAGTTCCCGCTACGGCGGCCCCATCGCTACCCAGCCCAACGACCAGGGCAAATCGGTGCCGGTGGTGGGTCAGCATCGGGTCAATTTCGGTGTCAACGAAGGCACTACGCCGGGCCTGCCGTTGCGGGTAAGGGGCGAGATCCAGCTGGCGGCCACGCCGCAAAGCCTGGCCGAACAAACCATCCGCCGAGTCTGGCAATTGCTGGTGGCAGAACTACGGGAATAACCGCTGCGCGACGAGTTGCGTGAAGGTTTCATAGAGCAGTTTCATGCATGAGTATCGAACATGATCAAACGTAGATCCTTTATCCAGGGCGCCGCGGCCTTGATGGTCGGTAATGGCCTGTTGCGCAGCCCTTGGGCCCAGGCCGCGAGCGGCGGGCGCCTGCTGTACGGCTATCCGTCGGGCGCCGTGGGCGACAAGTTGGCCAACGGCATATTGCCGCTGCTCGCGGCCCAGAACGGTCCCGAGTATCACTTGCAGAATATCGAAGGGCGCAATACGCGCCTGGCAGCCTTGCAGGCCAAAGCGGCGCCTGCCGACGGCACGACCCTGCTGCAAGTGCTGTCGTCATCTTTCACCCTGCAACCACAGATCTACCGCAAGCTGGATTTCGATCCGCTCGCCGACTTCGAACCCATCGCCACCCTGGGCGATGTCACCTATGCCCTGACCCTGGGCCCGGCCGTGCCGGCGACGGTGACCTCGGTAAAAAGCTTTTTCGCCTGGCTGGAGGACAATCCGGACTACCGCAATATCGGCGTGTCGATCTACGGCACCCTCGGGCATCTGGCGTTGCGGATTCTCGCGCTCAATAGCGATATCCAGGATGTGCCCCTGCGCGGCCAGCCATACAAGGGCACCGCCGCCATGCTCACCGACCTGCATGAACGAGGCCTGGCGGCTGCGTTCACAGTGGCCAGCAATTTCAGCGACAAGGCCGCCCACAAAGACCTGCGCCCCATCGCCATCACCAGTCGCGAACGCCTCAAGTACTGGCCCGAAGTGCCGACCTTATATGAACAAGGGTTCCACGATCTCGACATTACCGGCTGGTTTGGCTGGTTCGCGCCGCGGGGCACGCCGGCGTCGGTTACCGGACCTCTGCGCGAGCGCCTCAAGACGCTGCAGAGCAGTGCGCCCTTCGGCACATTGCAGGCGCAACTGCTGATGACCAACGCATCGGTGGATCCCGGGCTGATCGATGCGCGCATTCGCGAAGAAGGCGCGCGCTACGCCAGCCTGCTGGAAACCTACAAGCTGGGCAAGATCGACTGAGGGGCCGGCGAGCACAGGCCTTACAACAACAATGTCAATCCATGGCGACGCGATCGCCGTTATTGCGCGAGGCCTGTTACCTCGCCGGGAGTTGAAGATGATCAATCGCAGACGTTTTCTGGCCAGTTCCGCAACACTGCTGGCCGGTGCCTCGATTGGCGCTGGCAGCGGTTGGGCACAGGCCGAGGGCGAGCGGCGCATGCTCTTCGGGTATCCGCCGGGCGCCCTGGGCACCACGGTCGGCACCGAAACCCTGAAACTGTTGGCCAGCGCTGGCGGGCCCAGTTATAGCCTGACTAACGTCGAGGGCCGCAACACCCGCGTCGCGGCCGAGACCGCCAAGGCGGCGGCAGGCGATGGCCTGACCCTGCTGCAGGCGCAGTCGACCAGCATGTGCCTGCTGCCCAACGTGTACAAGACCACCAGCTACGATCCGATCAAGGACTTCGCGCCACTGGCGACTGTGGGCGAGATGACCCTGTCGCTCACCGTTGGGCCGGCGGTGCCGAAAAGCGTCACTACGCTCGCGCATTTCTTCGACTGGCTGTCCGACAACCCGGAATCGAACAACGTCGGTTTTTCGATCTACGGCTCCGACGGCCATCTGGCCACACTTATCCTGGCGCGCACCAAAGGCGTCTCGATCAGGCCGCAGCCCTACACAGGTTCGCTGATGATGATCAAGGATCTGGCTGGCGGCAATATCGCCGCGATCATCACCGCGGCGGGCAATGGCCCGTCCGACTTGTGGGCCAGCGGCAAGCTGCGCTCGCTGGGCGTTACCACTGCCGAGCGCCTGAGCTACTGGCCCGATGTGCCGAGCTTGGCCGAGCAGGGGGTACAGGACATGAATCTGCGCGCCTGGTACGGCTGGTTCGCCCCTGCCACGACGCCTGCCTCGATCACCACCCCGCTGATCGACAAGATCCACGCCATGCAAGCGCTACCTACCTATAACGAGCTGCACAAGCGGCTGCTGCTGGGGCAGGACAACCGAGGTCCGGAGCAGATTCGCGAACGCATCCGCACCGAGACCGCCCGTTACGCACAGCTGGTGAATACTTACCAATTGGCCAAGATTGATTAATAGCCATCTGCCAGTCGTCGGCCCGCACGCAGCGCAGGGCCGGCGTGACGGCAGGTATCAAAGTGGTGACTATACTGATATCACCGCGCCCCTCGGCCACCCTTGCTGCATGCAGGGTCGTTACCACGGGAAGCGGATGCAACACGCGGAACGCCGAAATCACCGCACTTGCGCAAATCAGCGTTCCACACGGAAGGCAACAGTGGTTCAACGGTGACGGATTACCAAGGCCATAGAGCCTTGAAGGGAGTCAGAAAATGATCAACCGTAGAAGCTTTCTCGGCAGCGCCAGCCTGTTGGCGATCGCCGCGTCACTACCTGGGTTCGTGCGTGCCAATGACGCCGCCAGAGGCCGTCTGGTATTCGGGATCGCACCCGGCGCCGTCGGCAATCAGCTGGCAGGCACCACCCTGAAGATCCTCGCGGCGCAGTTCAACACCGACTACCAACTGCAAAACATCGATGCGCGCAACACCCTGCAAGCCTCGGAGACGGTCAAGCTCGCTCCTGCCGATGGCGCGACCCTGCTGCAGACCCAATCCAGCTCGATGACGCTGTTCCCCAGCCTCTACCGTTCGCTGGCCTACGATCCGATGAAGGATTTCACCCCGTTGGCGCTCATGGGTGACTATTCGTTCGCGCTCACGGTCGGCCCAGTGGTGCCCACCAGCGTCACCACCGTCGACCAATACCTGGCATGGGTAAAGGACAACCCTGAGTTTCGCGATATCGGCTTCTCGGTCTACGGCTCGCAAAGCCATCTGATCGGCATGATTCTGGGCCGCGGCAAGGAGATCGCCATCCGTCCTCAGTCCTACAAATCGGTCCCGTCACTGATGGGCGACTTGCAGAATCAAGTGCTGGCGGCGGCCATTACCGTTGCGGGCAATACCACCCTGGCCGACGCCAAGGGGCTGCGGCCGCTCGCGGTGACCGGCCGCGAGCGCCTGCAAGGTTGGCCCAATGTGCCGACCTTCGCCGAAGCCGGGGTCAAGGATATGGAAATTCAGGGCTGGTACGGCTGGTTCGCCCCGGCCAATCTGCCCGCCGCCACGGCCCAGCAGTGGCGCGAGAAACTTGCAGCGGTGCAGGCCACCCCGGACTACGCCGCGCTGCAGAAGCGCCTGCTGCTCAAACAGGTATCTATGTCACCCGATCAGATCCACGCGCGCATGCGCTCGGAGATGGCCGGCTACGCCAAACTGGTCGAGAGTTATGGCCTGAGCCAGATCACCTGAGGTCAACAGGGTCGACTGCGCTGTTGCGAGACCACTACAAGGAGCTTCACGTGATCGATCGCAGAACTTTTCTTTCCAGCAGTGCGCTTTTGCTGCTGGGTGCGGCGTTGCCGCAAACAAGTACGGCCGCGCCGGTCACAGGTCGCCTGGTATGGGGGGTGGCATCCGGCAACCAAGGCAGCAGTATCGGCAGTCGGTTGGCCAACGGCGCACTGGATATACTCGCCACTCAATTCAGCCTGCGTTATCAATTGGATGTGCTGGCCGCGCGCGACACCCAGCAAGCCAGCGAGACCGTCAAGCTGGCACCACCCGACGGCGCTACCCTGCTGCAAGTGCAGTCCGGCTCGATGGTGCTGTTCCCGGCCTTGTACAAGTCGCTGCAGTACGATCCCCAGAAAGACTTCACGCCCCTGGCCTCGCTGGGCGATTTCGGCTATGCGTTCAGTGTCGGGCCAGTGGTCCCGGCGAGCGTCACCAACATCAATCAGTACCTGGCGTGGGTCAAGGACAACCCGGATCTGCGCGACATCGGCTTTTCGGTGTATGGCTCGCACAACCATCTGATCGCGCTGATGCTTGCGCGGGAGAAGGAGGCGGCACTGCGCGCGCAGTCGTACAAATACCCTGAAGCCATCCTCGCTGACATGAAAAACAATCAGCTCGCCGCTGCGATCACCTCCGCCGGTAACGCACCATTGCTCAAGGCCGTTGGCGCCCGGGTGCTGGCAGTCAGCAGCAGCGCGCGCCTGGCGGCCTTGCCGGATGTGGCGACCTTCAAGGAACAAGGGCTCGACAAGATCGTGATCGATGGCTGGTACGGTTGGTTCGCACCGGCACGCACCCCGCCAGCGACCGTCCAGGCGCTGATCGACAAGATCAACGCCATGGCCGCCCTGCCGCAATTCGCCGAGCTGCAGAAAAAATACTTCCTGACGCCCAACCCCATGACCCCGGCGCAGATCACCGACCGCATGAAAAAAGAGATGGTCAGCAATCAGAACCTGGTCAACAGCTACAACCTCAGCAAACTTGGCTGAGCCGACTCGGCTGCACCGCGCAGCCGAGCCTTGGGTCAAACGCCCAGTGTCCCCAACCGCCGCGACAACGCCTGCATGCCCTGGCTCAACTCGCTCAATGCCGAGGCGTCACGGGCGCCCTCCTCGCTGGCGGCATGGATACGCAACGCCAGTTCGTTGATCTCATGGGTCACGTGGCTTTGCTGCTGCGCGGCCACGGCGATCTGTTGCGAGCGCTGCACGATATCGTCGAAACCGACCACGGTGCTGCCCAAGGACTGCGCCAGCAGGTCGGCCTGCTCCACCACCGTGCGCGTACGGCCTTCGCCGGCAACCATGGTGTTGACGGCGGTTTCCGACGCCTGGCGCAACGCCCCCATCATTTCCTGGATCTGATCCGCCGAAGTCTGGGTACGGCCCGCCAGGGTCCGCACTTCATCCGCCACCACGGCAAAGCCGCGGCCTTGTTCGCCGGCCCGGGCGGCCTCGATCGCCGCGTTGAGCGCCAACAGGTTGGTCTGCGCCGAGATCGCTTTGATCACCTCCAGCACTTCGCTGACGTTCTCGATATCTGACCCCAGGCGGGTAATGGCCTTGGCCACGCTGCCGATATCGCCGGTCAGCGAATTGATCGCCTGGCTGTTCTGCTCCATGTGGTCCTGGCTTTTGCGCGCGGTGGTCAACGACTGCTGAGCGGTGCCTGAGCAGTCCTGGGTGTTCTTCGCGACCTCTTCGGCACTCGCCGACATCTGCGTCACGGCAGTGGCCAGCAGGGTGTTGTCCTGACTCTGCAACTGCGCCCGTTCGGCCATCAGCACCGACAGGCGTGCCACGTCATCGGATTGCTGCTGCAGCTGGCGTGACTCTTCGGCGATGATCCGCAACATGCCCCGCAGGCTGCCGGCATACCGGTTGACGGCATGGCGCAAGCCGCCGATCTCGTCCTCGCGGGCGATCTCCAGTTCCGCACTGCTGCTGCCGCCCTGCTCGCTGAGCTTGTCGATCTGCGCCGTCGTCTCGTCCAGTTGCTTGAGCAGCAGCTTGCCGCCCCACCAGGCCAGCGCGAACATCAGCACCAGCACTGGCAGCAGTGTGGTGAGAATATCCACGGTGAGTTTGCTGGCGATGGCGGTCATCTGCGCCTTGGGGGTGACCAGCCCGATCACCCAGCCGGTGCTGGCGATACGCGTCAGGCTGACGTAACCGGCGCTGCCGAGGCGGCTGTCGGTGTCGAAAGCGAAGGTCTGGGCATCGCCGCTGCCCCTCTGCCGCCACTGCGAGACCTGCGCGAACCAGGGCGTCGACGCTGTCAAACCGGCCTCATCCGTTGCCGGTGCGCCATTGCCCGCCGGGAAATACAAGACCTTGCCCGAGGCGTCCAGGGCGAAGGCATAACCGCCGGTGACCTTGCCGTTGGCCTTGAGGAAGTCGGCCAGGCCGGTCAGGGTCAAATCGATGGTGGCCACGCCGGCGAACTGGCCGCCACGCAGGTAGGGAATGGTGCAGGTGGTCATGAGGATCTTGCTGACCGGGTCTTCATAGGCGTCCGACCAGCCGCAATGGCCAGGTGTCGAGCGTTTGCCCTGCTGGTACCAGTCGGCGCTCTGGTAAGCGTCGGCCTTGGGGTCGTTGTATTCCTCGGAAAAGCTCAGGCCGCCTGGCGTGCGCGCCCAGTAGAAGCTGCGGCGCTCGACACCCGCAGCAAAGGCGTTGGGCTCGGGCCACAAGCCGCCACCGGCCACGGCGCTGTCACCCTGGGAGTCGATGATCGGTGCCAGGCTGGCCTGCACCTGCGCAGGATCGGCCGGCAGCGTGGCACCGAGGCTGGCCAGGGCGGCGACCCGCCCCTCGACCTCGGCCAGCTTGATCGACAACTGGCGGGCGATGGCCGTGGCCGATTGCTCGGCGCTCTGGGTGTTGGACTGGATCAGCTTGGGTTCGCCGCTGAGGACCATGACGGTGTAGATCGCCAAGGCGCTGACGAGCACGATCAAAGCCATCGCCAGGCTGAAACGGGACATGATTTTTACAGGTAACAGGCGCACGGCGGGCCCCTCGGTCAGGCAGATGATGCCTGCCCTATCGACCTTGCCGCTGAAACCTTTAAGCCGCCCGTCGCTTATGCACGTGTACCTGTAGCGAGGAGGCTTGCCCCCGAAATGTATCCATATACAAAAATGTACGTTGGCTGGACTGTTTTTTCGGGGGCAAGCCCCCTCGTTACACATCACTGCCCTGCGCGCATGGCCTTGACCAACTGGTCGACGTTGTAGCGGAACATCTGCGCATAGCTCGCCGCCGGGCCGTCGGCAGCCGACAACGCCTCCACATACAACTCGCCGCCGGGCTGGGCGCCGCTGGCCGCGGCGATCTGCTTGACCAGCCGCGGGTCGCCGGAGTTCTCGAAGAAGTACGCGCTGACGTGCTCGGCCTTGATCTGGGTGATCAGGCGCGCGACGTCGGCGGCCGAGGGCTCGGCTTCGGTCGAAAAACCCAGGGGCGCGAGGAAGGTCACGCCGTAGGCATCACCGAAGTAGCCAAAGGCATCGTGGGAGGTGAGCACTTTGCGCTGCGCCTGGGGGATGCTCTGCACCTGAGCGCGGGCGTAGGCGTCCAGCGCCTGCAACTGGGTGATGTAGCGGTCGCCGTTGGCCTGGTACTCGGCGGCGCCGGCCGGGTCGACGCGCTTGAGCGCGGCGATGATATTGCGCACATAGATCACCGCGTTGGCTGCGCTGTTCCAGGCATGAGGATCGGTGATGCGCTCGCCGTCTTCTTCCATGCTGCGGGTCTTGATGCCGTCGGACAGCACCACCGGCTGGCCCCGATAGCCCGAGGAGACGATCAGGCGGTCCAGCCAGCCTTCAAGATGCAGCCCGCTGACGAACGCCACGTCGGCGCGCTTGAGCGCCTGGGCGTCGGTGGGGGTGGGCTCGTAGACATGGGGATCGCCATTGGGGCCGATCAGCGAGGTGACATGCACCCGCTCGCCACCGACGTTATGGACCATGTCGGCAATGACCGTGAACGAGGCCACGGCTTCCAGCGGCCTGGCCTGGGCAGTGAGAGAAAACGCGGACAATACAAGGGCTGCCATAGCCCCCACTAACAGGGATGGTTTCATGATGCTCCTCGGGGTGGTGGTGGTTGGAGATTCCTGTAGCGGGGGGGCTTGCCCCCGACAATTTTGTGTCTGACTCGATATATTCGGGGGCAAGCCCCCTCGCTACAGGCGGTAAATCAATGCGTCAGATGCGGCTTGGGGAACAACTTGCGCAAGATCCCGGTCCGCCCGAATAGCACCGACACACCATAAAAGGCGCTTGCGGTCAGCACGATGGACGGCCCGGAGGCGACCCCGGCGTGGTACGAAACGATCAGCCCGATCAATCCGGACAAGGTGGCGATCAGCGTCGAGATCAGCATCAAGGCGCTCAACGAGCTGGCCCAGAAACGCGCGGCGGTGGCCGGCAGCATCATCATCCCGACCGCCATCAAGGTCCCCAGCGCCTGAAAGCCGGCGACCAGATTGAGCACCACCAGCAGCAGGAACAGCACGTGGTACAGCGAACCACGGCCGCCCACCGCACGCAGAAAGCCAGGATCGAAACACTCCAGCACCAGCGGCCGGTAGATCACTGCCAGCAGCAGCAAGGTGAACGAAGCGATGCTGCCAACCATGTACAGGGCGTTGTTGTCGATGGCCAGAATGGTGCCGAACAACACATGCAACAGATCGACATTGGAGCCATGCAGCGACACGATCAGCACCCCGGCGGCCAACGAGGTCAGGTAGAAACTGGCAAAGCTGGCGTCCTCGCGCAGGCTGGTCAGGCGGCTCACCAGGCCTGCCAGAAGTGCCACCAGCAGCCCGGCGATCAAACCACCGAAGCCCATGGCCGGCAGCGACAGGCCGGCGAACAGAAAGCCCACCGCCGCCCCCGGCAGCACCGCATGACTCATGGCATCGCCCACCAGGCTCATGCGCCGCAGCATCAGCAGCACACCCACCGGCCCGGAGCCGATACCCAACGCCAGGCAGGCCACCAGCGCGCGACGCATGAAGCCGAATTCCACGAACGGCTGGACCAGCGCGGTATACACCATCATCCCCGACCTCCACGGTCCGCGATGCCGCACAGTTCGGCATCGGCGCTCCAGAACTCGCCCAGTTGCCGGGCCTTGCGCAAGTTGTCGACACTCAGCGCCGTCGCGGTGTCGCCCCAGGCGATCAGCTCGCGGGCCATGAGCAAGGTCTGCGGAAAGTGCTCGCGAATCTGCTGCAGGTCGTGCAGCACCGCGATCACCGTACGCCCCTGGCCATGCCAGACCCGCACCAGGGCGAGCAAGTCGGTGGTGGTGCGCGCATCGATGGCGGTAAAGGGTTCGTCCAGCAGGATCACTGCAGCGTCCTGCAACAGCAGGCGGGCAAACAGCACCCGTTGAAACTGCCCCGACGACAAGGAGCCGACGCTGCGCTGCTCGAAACCCTCGAGGCCCACTGCGCGCAAGGCTTCCTGAGTCTGCTCGGCCTGGCGCCTGCTCAGCCCGCGAAAGGCCCCAATGCTGCGCCAGGCGCCCATGGCCACGGTATCGGCCACCGACAACGGGAAACTGCGATCGATTTCCGCCGCCTGGGGCAGATAACCCAGCTCGCGGGTCGGCAAGCTGCCCCGGTCGACACGACCGGCCGCCGGGCGCAAGGTGCCGGCGATGGCCTTGATCAGGGTCGACTTGCCGGCACCGTTGGGGCCGACGACAGCAGTCAGGCTGCCCGCCTCGAAGCGGCCACTGAGGTGATGCACCGCCGGGCGGCGTTCGTAGGCGACGGTCAGGTCGTCCAGGGCGATAGCGGCGCTCATGGAATGGCTACCGCCCAGACGATGGCCAGCCACAGCACGGCCAGCAGAACGATTGCCAGTACCAGGCGCTGGCTGACCGAACGCGCCAGGGCGCTGCCGGTAATGGAAGGGAGTCGAGTGTTCTTCAAGGCAGGTCGTCCGGAATCAATTTGATACAATATAACATCTCTTTTATTACATAGAAGATGAAATTACCGCCATCTGCACCTCGACCCTGTAGCGAGGGGGCTTGCCCCCGAAAAAGGCCCTCAAAGCACCACCGCGCCTGACACACCGCAATCGGGGGCAAGCCCCCTCGCCACAGGGTCCGCGGGATAATTGAGTCGAACCATTTGCCTGTCGCGGCCCTCGAACGCCAACAACTGTCGAGATCATGGTCATGCGCATCGGTGTCCTCACCCACCTCAAACACCCGGTCCGGCAACCCTTTCCCGGTGGCCTGGAAGCGTTCACGTATGACGCGACTCTCGGCCTGCGTGCCCTCGGCCATGAGGTCACGCTGTTCGCCAGCTCCGCCAGCGCGCCGGAACTGCACGCCGTACCGATTCTCGACGACAGCACCTACCAGCACGGCAATCGCCCGCTCGCCAGCGAGTACATCGACGAGCACCACGCCTACCTCAAGACCCTGCTGCAGATCGACCGCTATGGCTTCGACGTGATCTTCAACAACAGCCTGCACTACGTGCCCGTGACCATGGCCTCGCTGATCCAGACGCCCATGCTCACGGTGCTGCACACGCCGCCGTTCTTCGAGCTGGTCGAAGCCCTGAGCAATAGCCGCCGCAGCGGCTGGTTCTGCACCTGCTCGAGCGCCAACGCCCGCGCCTGGCAAGCTCAGGTGCCGGAGTGCGAGGTGATCGCCAATGGCATCGACCTGGACTTCTGGCGCCCACGCGGCGCGGTCGGTGAGCAGGTGCTGTGGTTTGGTCGCCTGGTGCCCGACAAGGGCCCGCACCTGGCGATCGCGGCCGCGCTGCAGGCCGGCGTGCAGTTGCGTCTGGCCGGGCAGATCACCGATCAGGCCTTTTTCGATGAGCAGATCGCCCCGCACCTGGGCGAACAGATTCGCTACCTCGGCCATCTGGGCCGGGACGCCTTGGCCGATGAACTGGCCAGCGCCTCGGCGGCCTTGGTCACGCCGTGCTGGGAAGAGCCCTTCGGCCTGGTGGTCGCCGAAGCGCTGGCCTGTGGCACCCCGGTCGCCGCCTTCGCCCGTGGCGCCCTGCCCGAACTGCTCAGCGCAGAGACCGGCGCGCTGGCACCGGCCGGTGATGTCCCGGCGCTGGCTGAAGCACTGCTCGCCGCCCGGGGCAAATCCCGCGCGGCCTGCCGTGAACGCGCGCAAGCGCAGTGGAGCCAGACGCTGATGCTCAAGCGCTACGAGCGACGCCTGTACGAGGTGATGGCCGCCCATGCCGAGCAGCAGCGTGGCAACCCATCCGCCACTGCAACCCTGTCGCTTTCGGGTGGCTGCGGTGTCTGACGCCATGATCCCAGCGCCCCAGGTCGGCTACTACGTTCACCACCATGGCCATGGCCATTGGCGCCGCGCCCAAGCCATCGCCGAACGCCTGCACTGCCCCGTCACCTTGATCGGCAGCCAACTGCCGCCACTGCCCGCACCATTGCAGCGCCTGGACTTGCCGGGCGACACCGCTGCGGGCATGCAGGTCGAACATTTCGCCACGCTGCACTATGCGCCCCTGGCCGTCGATGGCCTGCGCGCACGCATGGCGCTGCTGGCGGACTGGATGCACCGCCACTGGCCCTGCCTGTTGGTGGTGGATGTCTCGGTCGAGGTGGCCTTGCTCGCGCGCCTGCTGGGGGTACCGACGGTGTACATCCGCCAGCACGGCCAGCGTGACGATCCAGCCCATCTGCAAGCCTACGCCTGCGCCACCACCCTGCTGGCGCCTTGGCCGGCGATGATGGAAAGCCTGGAAACCGAGGGTGCGCAATGCGCCGCTATCGTTCAACGCACGCGCTACAGCGGCTGGCTGTCACGCTACCCCCAAGGCCGCCAGGCCACCGCTGAAACCGGTCGGGTGCTGGTGATCATCGGCCAGGGCGGTACGGCTATCGGCCACCGCGAACTGCAGGCCCTGGCCACGGCTTGTCCCGACTATCGATTCCGGGTGCTGGGCCTGGCGCCCGAGAACGGCGCGCCGTCGGTTGCCAATCTGGTCAAT
Organism: Pseudomonas sp. GW821-FHT01A09; assembly: GCF_058986725.1. NCBI lineage: Bacteria > Pseudomonadati > Pseudomonadota > Gammaproteobacteria > Pseudomonadales > Pseudomonadaceae > Pseudomonas > Pseudomonas sp. GW821-FHT01A09. The sequence goes on along the minus strand of NZ_JBYSWB010000001.1, from coordinate 42,388 downwards.
CTGGGCCATGTGCCTGAACCCTTCGATGAATTGTGCCGCGCCGAAATCGTCATCGGCAGTGCCGGCGACGGCGTGGTCTCGGAAGTCGCCAGCCTCGGCTGCCGTTACGTGGCAATTGCCGAATCACGCCCCTTCGACGAGCAACTGCATCAGGCCCGCCGTCTGCAAGCGCTGGGCCTGGCCCTGGGGCTCGATGCCTGGCCCGCCGCCGAGCAGTGGCCTCAACTGCTGGAGCGCGCACGTGCCCTGGATCCTGAGCAATGGCAACGCGGCGGCTCGATGGCCGACTCTCCCGCCCAGGCGGCGCGGATGATCGAGGCCACCCTGCACCAGCACTTCGTCAATAACCCCGGGTCGTGAGGCAGGCGTCGATTTGCGCCTGGCTGGGCACGCGCAGCAGTTCCAGCTCGGTCGCGCTCCAGCGCACCAGGCCGCGGTCGACGAAAGCCTGCAGCCAGCCCTCCATCGGCCAGCGTTGCCACTGCCGATAAAAGCGCCGGGCATTGGCGACTATGGCCTCAAGGTGATTGAGCGGCGGATCGTACATCGGGTGGTACTGGTGGAAGGCCAACGCCGCCGCGCTCAGCAGCACCACCCCCTGAGCGCGGGCGCGGAAGGCGAAGTCGGTGTCCTCGCCGCCGTAACCGGTGTAACCCTCGTCGAAGCCGCCGATGCGCTCGAAGGTCGCTGCGTTGCAGGCGAAGTTCAACGACCAGAACAACTCATAAGGCATGGCAGTGCCCGCGGCCGTCCGATGCACCGCCAGCGGATGGGCTACCGCTTCACGCAACAAAGACTCGGCGCTCCACTGGCCGATGTCGGCGGTTTCAGGCAAATAACGCACTTCTCCCAGATGCAGCGCCGCGGGCGCCACTTGCAGCGCGTGGCAATAGCGGGCGATCAAGTCGGCAGCCGGAATGCAATCGACGTCGAGGAACACCCAATCACCGCCCATGCCGCTGACCGCATTGCGCGCCCGAGCCAGAGGCAGACGTGCGTCCGCCTCATCGATGCGCAACCCGTGAATCGGGAAGTGTCGACTCGCCAATGGCAATGGCGTCTGATTCATGAACACCACCCACAGGCCCGCTATGGGCTGGGTAGAGCGTTCGAGACCGAGGATCAGGTTGCGCAACTGAGGCTCGCGCCCGTGGACCAGAGTGATGACGTTCATGAAGGATTCCGTGGCAAGCGTCAGCAATGGACCCCGCGCGCCCCGCGATGATTCCCGGCCGTCATCGCTGCGCCGGGCCGAGGCACCAATGGCCACGGCGCCGGTCTAACGTTTTTACCTGTCGCAGGAGCGCGATCGCCATGACCCTCCCCACATCTGCGGATGTTTCCACCGACCCCGCCGAGCTCGACGACGAAGACCTGATCAACGATCCGGGCAATGAAGATCCGGGCTCCATCGAAAAGGACGCACTCGTACCCCTGATCGAGGACGAAGACGCTCCCTGATCGCGATATCAGGGCGTTGCAGCACAGTTGTCGGAGGGCCGGCGCCCTTCTCGCAGCGCCATGGCGCTAAAGGTTCAAACAAATACGGCCCGCGCGCTATATGCTGGGGGATATTTCCATCGCGAGCAGCGCGCACCCTCGCCTGCCGATACCAGGCTTGCCCATGACATCGACGTCTTCCAGTGCTGTGCCACGTGATCACAGCTCATCCAGCGGCCTCGCGTTCCCAGTGGTCGGCATCGGCGCCTCGGCCGGCGGCCTGCAAGCCATCAAGGAGTTCTTCGAATACGCCCCGCGCGACTGCGGCATGGCCTTCGTGATCATCCTGCACTTGTCCCCCGATCATCAGAGCATCGCCGGCAAGATCATCCAGGAATCCACGCCCATGCCGGTGCTGCAAGTCACCGAAGGCGTGCCCATCGAGGCCGACCACATCTATGTGATCTCCCCCGCGCAGACCCTGAGCATGGACGACGGCTGGCTGCGCATCGAGCCGCCACAGCCGCGCAACGGCATGCATGTGGCAATCGATCTGTTCTTCCGGGCGCTGGCCGATGTGCACCAGGAGCGGGCCTTTTGTATCGTCCTCTCGGGCACTGGTTCCGACGGCGCCGTGGGCCTGACGCGCATCAAGGAACAAGGCGGCGTGACCATGGCCCAGGCACTGGACGACGCCGAGTTCGACGGCATGCCGCGCGCCGCCATCGCTACGCAGATGGTCGACCTGGTGCTGCCCGTGGCGCAGATGCCCGCCAAGCTGGTGGAACTGTGGCAAAACTCGCGCGCCATCCAATTGCCCTTGACCGGCGAAGACGCCCTGCTGCGCACGTCCAGCGAGCGTGAGGCCCTGGCCGCCGAACAATTGCTGCAGGACATTCTCGCGCAACTGCGGGTCGGCACCGGCCACGACTTCAAGCATTACAAACGCGCCACCGTGCTGCGCCGCATCGAGCGGCGCATGCAGGTCACCGCTCAGCCGGACCTGCGCGCCTATTACCTGTTCCTGCAGGACCGCCCCGACGAAACCCGGGCGCTGCTCGGCGACATGCTCATCGGCGTGACCAACTTCTTCCGCGACCGTGAAGCATTCGAGGCCCTGGAGCGCGATGTGCTGCCGCTGGTGATTCCGGGAGGCGATGGCCCGCGGCCGGAAAAAGACGAAATTCGCGTGTGGTCGGCGGGTTGTTCGACCGGCGAGGAAGCCTACAGTCTGGCCATGGCCTTCGGCGATCGCATGCTTGCCCACAACAGTCAGGCCAAGCTGCAGGTATTCGCCACCGACATCGACGAGCGCGCCATCACCCATGGCCGCCTGGGCCTTTACAACCAGGCGATCATCACCGATGTGCCAGCGGCGCGCCTGCGCCAGTACTTCGTCAAGGAAGAGGACCACTTCCGCATCCGCAAGGAGGTCCGCGAACGGGTGCTGTTCGCCAAGCACAGCCTGCTCTGCGATCCGCCCTTCTCGCAGATCGATCTGATCACCTGCCGCAACCTGCTGATCTATCTGGATCGCGAAGTACAGCGTGAAATCCTGCAGATGTTCCACTTCGCCTTGCGCCCGGGTGGCTACCTGTTCCTTGGCTCGTCAGAGTCGACCGACGCCTGCACCGACCTGTTCTGCGCGGTGGACAAGCGCAACCGCATCTTCCGCGCCAAGACCGGCACCGCCAGCAGCCGGCGCACCCCGACCATGCCCCGCGGCGGCTACGTGCGCAGCCAACCCAGCAGCAAGCCGGAGCAGATTCATTCTCCGCGCAAGCTGTCGGTGGCGGATATCCACCTGCGCGCCATCGAACAAAGCGCGCCACCGAGCCTGATCGTCGACGCCAACGCCGACATCCTGCACATGACGCAAAGCGTCGGCCGCCATCTGCGCATGGTCGGCGGCGAACTGAGCCGCAACCTGCTGACCCTGATCCACCCGGATCTGCGTCTGGAAATCCGCACCACGCTGTTCCAGATGCATCAGAGCGGCGCCGCCGTGCGCTCGCGTCAGGTCAAGGTCGAGCGCGAAGGCCGCCAGTATCTGGTCGAGCTGACCGCGCAGCCCTACAAGGACGTGGAAGTCGAAGGCGAGTTCGCCCTGGTGCTGATCGCCGAAACCGAACTCGATGCCTCGCAGCAGCAGGATCTGGCCGCGGTGCAGACCGACAACCAAGTGCTGTCCAACCTCGAGCGCGAGCTGCAGCGCACCAAGCTGCACCTGCAGGACACCATCGAGCAGACCGAGGTGTCCAGCGAGGAGCTCAAGGCCTCCAACGAAGAAATGCAGGCCATCAACGAAGAACTGCGCTCAGCCACCGAGGAGCTGGAAACCAGCAAGGAAGAACTGCAGTCGATCAACGAAGAACTGCTCACCGTCAACTACGAGCTCAAGACCAAGGTCGAAGAAACCGACAAGATCAACGACTACCTGACCAACCTGATCGCCTCCACCGACATCGCCACGGTGTTCGTCGACCGCAGCATGCGCATCAAGTGGTTCACCCCGCGCGCCACCGAGATCTTCAGCATGCTGCCGGTCGACACCGGCCGCTCGCTGCTCGATATCACCCATCGCCTGGATTACCACGACCTGGCCGGTGACGCCGCCAGCGTGTTCGAGACGCTGACCCTGATCGAGCGCGAGGTCAGCAGCAACGACCAGCGCTGGTACATCGTGCGCCTGCTGCCGTACCGCTCCAGCGAAGACCATATCGACGGCACCGTGCTGACTTTCATCGATATTACCCAGCGGCGCCTGGCCGAAGAGGAGCTGCGCCACAGCGAGGAAGGCATGCGCCTTGCGGTGGGCCAACGCGCCACCAGCCTCAAGGACGAGTTCTTCGCGGTCATGTCCCATGAACTCAAGCACCCGCTCAACCTCATTCAGCTCAACGCCGAACTGCTGCGCCGCCTGCCTGAGTTGAACAAGCCTGGCCTGGCCGCCAAGGCGCTTGACACCATTCGCGATGCGGTCAGCAGCCAGGCGCGGATCATCGACGACCTGCTCGACGAAGCGCGGGTGCGCACCGGCAAGCTCAAACTGATGCGCGGGCCGCTCGATCTGATCAGCGTGCTGCGCAGTATCCATAACGTGGTCAAGTTCGACGTCCAGGGCCGTGAAGTGCAGTTGCAAGTACCGGGCGCCGCCGAGCCGGCGCTGATCATCGACGCCGATCCGACGCGCCTCGAACAGGTGCTGTGGAACCTGATCAACAACGCCCTCAAGTTCACCCCGGCGCCCGGCAAGATCTGGATTGTCGCCGAACGCGACCAGGACATGGCCCGCGTACGCATCATCGACAGCGGCGTCGGCATCGGCAACGAGCATCTGGACAAGGTGTTCGACCTGTTCGGCCAGGCTGGCGGCGGCCACACCACCTATCAGCGCGAAGGCCTTGGCATCGGTCTGTCGCTGGTCAAGCAACTGACCGAAGCCCATGGCGGCCGTGTTCAGGTCGAATCCGACGGCATTGGTCGCGGCAGCACCTTCACCCTCTGGCTGCCGCTGAACCTGCATGAGTGCGAGCGCCCGCCGGTGGAATTCAAGGAACAGGCCGGGCGCCTCAAGGGCCTGACCGTATTGCTGGTCGACGATGCCCCGCAGGTACTCGAAACCTTGCAGATGCTGCTGGAAATGGAAGAAGCCCAGGTCACCGCCTTCAGCGATCCGCTGCTGGCACTCGATGCTGCGAATCGGCAGCTCTTCGACCTGATCGTCTCTGACATCGGCATGCCGAAAATGAACGGCCACGAGCTGATGAGGGCCCTGCGCATGCTGGCCAATACCAAGGACACCCCCAGCCTGGCCCTGACCGGCTACGGCGCCAGTGATGACGTGCTCAAGGCCCGCACTGCGGGTTTCACTCGGCACCTGAGCAAACCGGTGGCTTATGACGATCTGATCGACGCTCTGGAGGAGATCCGCCAGCCGCTACGCTGATCAGGCCGCAGTGACGATAGCCCGCTGCGCAGTGAACCCGGTCACGCTACGGGACATTGGCCGGGCAAAAACTGGACGTTCGTCGGAAACCCGCCAAACTTCACTCATATACCCCGCTTTGGGTCCGATATCCCGGCTGTACACAACTGACTTCAAGGTCATGTCCAGTCGGGGCCGAACGCCCCTTCAGCAAGGTCGCCGGCAATGTCGCCAGAGACCGGCAACACCCACGCCAAGGTATCGATGAGCAAAGGACTTTACTCTCCGTATTCGCGCAAGGACCCTTGGTGGCGGCGCTACGGCCATTTCCTGCTGCCGACCTGCATCTTGCTGGTCGGCCTGGCATTGTCGGTGTTCGTCGGTCTACTGGACCTGCAGTACCGTCACAACGAGGAGCGCGCCGATATCCGCCTGCGCCTGAGCCTGCTCAGCGCCCAGGCGCAGACCCAGGTGCGCAACACCTTCAGCCAGACCGAGGGCATCACCCAACTGTTGAGCGTCGACGGCGACATCAGCGCCGCCCATTTCCACGGCATGACCGACGAGGCCAAGGCCGCCGTGCCCTCGTTGCAGCACATTGTCCTGGCGCCCAACGATGTGATCAGCGACGTCTGGCCACTTGCAGGCAATCAAGTGCTGATCGGTCTGGACTTTCGCAACATCGCCGACCAATACCCCATGGTCCACCTGTCACGAGCGCTGGGGATTCCCATCCTCACCGGCCCCATCGATCTGATCCAGGGTGGCCGCGCGCTGGTCTATCGGCGTCCGGTGTTCCAGGCCTCCGGTACCGGCAGCACCCACTATTGGGGCATGGTCTCGGTGGCAGTGGATGTCGATGCGCTGATCCGTGCCACCGGCATGAACGCCGACGGCCCATTGTCGCTGGCCCTGCGCGACCGCCAGAACAAACCGGTGTGGGGCGATCAGAGCAGTTTCGACCGTGACCCGGTCACCACCGGCGTCGAGATACCCGGCGGGCGCTGGCAGCTGGCGGGTATCCCAAGGGGCGGCTGGTCGGCGTTCACCTTGCTCGACTCCGGGGTATTCGCCCTGAGCCTGCTTGCCACGGCGATCTTCACCGTCTTCGCGCTGCAGATGACCCGTACCCAGATCCTCATGCGCCGGCGCAACGACGAACTCAACGGCGAGATCAGCGAACGCCTGCAGGCCGAGCAGCGCCTGGCGCAACTGGCCCATTACGACTCGATCACCGGCCTGGCCAACCGTGTGCTGTTCCGCCAGCGGCTGGTCGAGGCGATCGAATCGGTCGTGGGTCGGCGTGCGTGCCTGGCGGTGATGATTCTCGACATCGACGGCTTCAAGACCATCAACGACACCCTTGGCCATGCCATGGGCGACCTGCTGCTGCGCCACGCGACCCAGCGCTTCGTCGACAGCGTGCATGGCAACGATACCGTCGCGCGCCTGGGCGGCGACGAGTTCGGCTTCATCCTCCAGCACCTCGAGCGCCCCGAAGATGCCGTGCATGTGGTAGGCGAGCTGTTGCGCTCGCTGGCCCTGCCCTTCGATCTCAATGGCAATGCCGCCCTGGTGACCGCCAGTATCGGCGTCGCCATCTGCCCGTTGGATGGCAGCAACGCCGAGGATCTGCTGCGCCATGCCGATACCGCGATGTACAGCGCCAAGGAATCCGGGCGCAACGATTTCCGCTTCTATCAGGCGACCATGACCCAGCAGATCAAGCGCCGGGTCGATATGGAACATGCCATGCGCCGGGCCTTGAGCAATGGCGAGTTCGAGGTCTGGTATCAGCCGCGCCTGAACCTGCGCAGCGGCCGGTTCGAAGGCGCCGAAGCCCTGTTGCGCTGGCGCGATCCGCACCTTGGGCTGATCATGCCCAGCGATTTCATACCACTGGCCGAGCGCACCGGACAGATCATCGCCATCGGTGAATGGGTGCTCGATCAGGCCTGCCAGCACATCCGCGAATGGCGTGCTCAGGGCTGTCTGATCGACCGGGTGGCGGTGAATGTCGCCGCACCGCAGATCGAGCGCAGCGATTTCGTCGCCACAGTGCGCGCAGCACTGCAGCGCCATCAATTGCCGGGCCAAGCACTGGAAGTCGAGGTCACCGAGAGCCTGTTGCTCGAAAGCCACGAGGCGGCCAGTGGCGTGCTGCGCGAGTTGCAAGGGATGGGCGTGACCACCGCCATCGATGACTTCGGCACCGGCTATTCTTCGATGGCCTACCTCAAGCGTTTGCCGATCGATCATCTCAAGGTCGACCAGGCGTTCATTCGCGACCTGCCGCAGGATCAAGGCGACGTGGCGATCGTCCAGGCCATCATCGCTCTCAAGCGTGCGATGAACTTCCGCATGACCGCCGAGGGCATCGAGACCCGCGCCCAGTATGAGTTCCTGCGTGATGCCGGTTGCGATGCCGGGCAGGGTTACTTCATCAGCCGGCCGTTGCCCGCTGCGGAGTTCGCCACCTGGCTGTTGCGTCATGGCGCCTGTGCCGTGGTGTGAGCTGCGGCAGATGGGTGGCAAGGGCCGGGATTTCCGTCCAATGGTCGGGATCGATATGGCCGCCCCCGGGTCAAATCTCCTGATCAGATCGCGCCAGCTCTCGCGGCGTTTTTTCATTGGCAGAGCATTCTCCCGAAGGGAATGGACGTCCCGCCGCCTCATCTGCAAGGAATCGACAATGGCCTCGATCGAAGAAGTGCTGGACAGGCTTGACCCGCCGCTCAAGCACTCGTGCGAAAAACAGGGCAGCAGCCTGCTGCTGACCCTTACCGACCCCCGCGTGCACCAGAGCGTCGAACGACGCCTGACGCGCAAGGAGCTGCAGAATTCCCTGGCGTTCCAGATGGTGTTGCTCTATGCCGTCAATGAAATCCGCGGACTGGGTTCCCATGCCAAATTGCAGGTGCTGCCGATGGTGGATCCGCTGGATTTCGACTGACACCGGTAACGCCGCGAAAGTCTTCATCCACGAAGTTCGAACCTTTGCCCGCAGCCCCTCGTCGTAACTCCAGGGTCTCGACAACCGAGGCCCTGCCCCTTAGGCGACGAGGACTGCGGCATGAACATCATCCACCCCCAGACAGCACGCTACCGGCCCTACGCGGATGCCTCGGGAGGCTGGGGCTCGGCGTTCTCGGTGATGAACATCCTCTGGCGCCAGCAGGCCCTGGCTCAGGCCCCATTGGCGTTGTTCAAGCAGAACAAGCCCGACGGCTTCGCTTGCGTCAGCTGCGCCTGGGCCAAGCCCGGCGATCCCCACGCGCTGGAATTCTGCGAAAACGGCGCCAAGGCCACGGCGTGGGAGCTGACGGCGAAGAAGACCGGCCCGGACTTCTTCGCCCAGCACCGGGTCAGCGATTTGCGCGGCTGGAGCGATTACGATCTGGAACGCCATGGGCGCCTGACCCATCCGCTGCGCTTCGATGCCGCCAGCGGCCATTATCAGGCCGTCGAGTGGGAGCAGGCCTACCGCGAGATCGGCGCGCAACTGCGGACTCTGGCGCCCGACAGCGTGGTGTTCTATGCCTCTGGCCGCGCCTCGCTGGAAGCCTCCTTCATGTGGCAACTGTTCGCCCGCGCGTTCGGCACCAATAACCTCCCCGACAGTTCCAACATGTGCCACGAAAGCACCTCCGTGGGCTTGCAGGAGAGCATCGGCGTGCCAGTAGGCACCGTGACCCTGGCGGATTTCGAGCACACCGACTGCATCTTCTTCTTCGGCCAGAACGTCGGCAGCAACAGCCCGCGCATGCTCCATCCGCTGCAAGAGGCACGCAAGCGTCAGGTGCCGATCATCACCTTCAACCCGATCCGCGAGCGTGGCCTGGAACGCTTCGTCAATCCGCAGTCGCCCGCCGAAATGCTCGGCCCCGATTCGACCATCATCAGCACCCAATACCATCAGGTGAAAATCGGTGGCGACACTGCGGCGGTGATGGGCATCATCAAGGCGTTGCTGGCGATGGATCGCCAAGCCCTTGCCCAGGGCCGCCCGGCCGTGCTCGACCATGCCTTTATCGCCGAGCACACCGAAGGCCTCGATAGCCTGGTGGCCGAAGCCGACGGACACGACTGGGCGCAGCTCGAACGCCGCTCCGGCCTCGACCGCGGCGCGCTTGAAGCCGCCGCCACGGTCTACGCGCGCAGCGACAAGGTGATGATCGTCTATGGCATGGGCATGACCCAGCACCGCCACGGCGTGCAGAACGTGCAGATGCTGGTCAACCTGTTGCTGCTGCGCGGCAACATCGGCAAGCCCGGCGCCGGGATCTGCCCGGTTCGCGGCCATTCCAACGTGCAGGGGCAGCGCACGGTGGGCATCACCGAAGACCCGGCCAAGGTGCCGAAGGACAAGCTCGAGGCGCTGTTCGGCATTCAGGTACCGACCAACAAGGGCCTGGCCACGGTGGACGCCTGCAAGGGCATCCTCGATGGCAGCGTGAAAGGCTTCATCGGCCTGGGCGGCAACTTTCTGCGCGCCGTGCCGGACACCAGCCGCATGGAGCCGGCCTGGGCGGGTTTGAGCCTGAACGTGCAGGTGGCGACCAAGCTCAACCGCACCCATCTGTTCCCTGGCGCCAATGGCTGGCTGCTGCCTTGCCTGGGCCGTATCGAAAGCGATCGGCAAGACGGCGTCGAGCAGGTCTACAGCACTGAAGACAGCACCGGCTGCGTGCGCGCCTGGAAAGGCACCAGCACCCCGGCCAGCGAGCACCTGCGCGCCGAAGTGGCGATCATCGCCGCCCTCGCCCAGACCACCCTCAGCGGTGCCGAGCGTATTCCGTGGGAGGCCTGGCGCCGCGACTATGCGCTGATCCGGGCGGCCATCGCCGAGGTTTATCCGCAGATTTTTCATGACATGGAAACGCGCATGTGGGAGCCCGGCGGCTTCCATCGGCCCCTGGGCGCCTATGAGCGCAAGTGGACCACGCCTTCGGGCAAGGCGCAGTTCGTCGCCCCCCAAGGTCTGGATGAAGACGACGACGTCGCCACTTCGCCGACCCGCCGCGATGTGCTGCAACTGATGACGCTGCGCAGCAACGACCAATTCAACACCACGGTGTATGGCTACAACGATCGCTTCCGGGGTGTGCAGGGTACGCGCACGGTGATCTTTCTCAATCGCAGCGATATCGTTCGATTCGGTCTGGCGGCGGGTGACTGGGTGACGGTGCGCACGGCCATCGAGCCCGAGGTGCTGCGGGAAGTGGGGCCGTTGCAGATCATCGCCTACGATATCCCGGCGGGCTGTGCGGCAGCTTATTACCCGGAGTGCAACGCGCTGGTGCCGCTTTGGCATCATGCCGAACGCAGCAAGGTGCCAGCGGCCAAGTCGGTGCCAGTGACCTTGCGCAAGGTACAGCCAGGGCCAGAGGATCTGGCGCATGCGTTGCCCGCCAAGGATCAGGTCGCCTGAACCGCAGCGTCACGGCTGCCCGCCTCTTCGCGGGCAAGCCCGGCTCCTACAGGGGTGTGATGTGGGAGCAAGGCTTGCCTGCGAAGGGGCCCCTCAAGTCGGCGATGACGTCCGATCAAACTACCGCGGCTCGTGCATCGGGCAACCGTTGTGGGTGGCGCGGAACCCGGAGGACATCTCGTACGCCGGCTTGCGTACCCGCATCACCCCACCCAGCGGTCGGTGCTGGGCCAGACCATGCCACGGGCTGAAGGCCATGCCATCGTCGATGTCCCTGACCCCTTCGCTGCTCCAGGCCGGTTGCGCCGCAACTTCGATGCGCGCCACGGTGACATAGGGGCTGAGGTCCTCGGGCCAGATCGCCGAGGCATCCTCGATCGGCATCTTCTCGGCATCGGTCGCCAGCTGTATGCGCACCTCCCAGATCCCGCCTTGCTCGGCGAAGTACTCGCTCACAGCCTCGCGCAGACCGTCGGGCTTGTCGTCCAGATCCACCGGCTGGTCGGTCAAGGCAGTCAGCGCGGGCGCCACCGGCACCACCGCCAGCTTGGCGTAATACGGGCCATAGAGAAACGGCACCACGGTGTTGAAGCTCTCGCCCAGGACGTGGGTCTGCGGATGACCGCCGAGGCTCTTGAGGGTCGGGCTTTCGCCGCCCATGGATTCGATGGCCGACTCCACCCCGCGCAGCACCGCTGAAAACGCCTTCTTCAAGCCAGGCCCCTTGTCGGTGGTCTTGGCCAGCAGCTTCAAGGTCTTGAGAAAGGCTTTGGGCGTGGGCGCGGTGAAGGCCTTGGCGTTCTGCATGACGAAGTCCTGGGTCACGTCGCCTTCGCTGCCCGGCAACCGCGCGCCTTCTACCCCGATGATCTTCAGCGCCAGCCCGCGCGGAGTCGAAACCTTGTCGTCAAGCACATCGCCAGGGTTGGTGGAAAAGCGCATGACCACCGGCAAGGTGCCCGGTTTGGCGAAGGCGCCCTGGGCCAGCTCCGGTGGCAAGTTGTCGAGCACGGTGATGTGCCCGCGCAACAAGCCGTGGCCCTTGGCATGCACGCTGCGATAGGCGTGCGCGTGGTCGTCGAAGGTGGTCTGCATGATGCTGCGCAGGGTGTCGGCCAGCTCCTTGGCTGTTTCGCCTTCGTCCTCCGGGATCTGTTCGAAGGACGGCTGAAACGGGATCGGGTGCACGCGGTTCAGCGTCGCGGGGGTCGGGTTCGCGGGAAGGTCGCTCATCGGGTGTTTCCTCAGGGGCTGGTCGTCACGGTTTATCAACGGGCATTGCATCGACCCCGAGCACTGTCGCGGTGCTTCTTGCGCGTCGATGCATAGCCAATGACCGGTACGCGGGCGAGGACGTTCAAATGGCTTGGGGGCAATGCCGACCAGTGGCCGCCCGGATACGACGCCTCACATTGGTTTGAACGGCCGCCCCGCAGGCAAGGTCGGTATCAATAATCCCGGCCCATCCGGCCCCACCCTGCGAACGAGGTATCTATGGATCTGGCAATCAAAGGGCGCGTTGCGCTCATCACCGGCGCCAGCGGCGGTATCGGCTTGGCCACCGCCAAGCAACTGAGCGAGGAAGGCGTGCACTTGATCCTCAGCGACTTGAAACTCGATGCACTGCAAAAGGCCACGGCGGGCCTGCCCGGCGAACCCCTGCTGCTCGCCGCCGACATGACCCAGCAAGCCGAGGTCGACAACCTGATCAAGCAAGGCGAGGCGCGCTTTGGCCAGGTCGATATCGTCGTGCACACCGCGGGTGTCACAGGTGCCAAAGGCGACCCGTTGGAGCTCTCCGACGAGGACTATCAGGAAGCCTGGAGCACTGACTTCTTCTCGGCCGTGCGCATCGCCCGCGCCGCCATCCCGGCCATGCGCAGCCGTGGCTGGGGCCGCCTGGTGTGCATCACTTCGGAAAACGCCGTGCAGCCTTACTGGGAAGAAGCCGTGTACAACGTGGCCAAGGCCGCACTGGGCGCCTTCATCAAGAACCTCTCGTACAAGGAGGCCGCCCACGGCGTGCTCTGCAACACCGTGGCCCCGGCGTTCATCGAGACGGGCATGACCGACGGCATGATGAAAAAGCGCGCAGAAGAACTGGGCGTGTCGTTCGAGCAAGCCATTGAAAGCTTCCTCGAAGAAGAGCGCCCCGGCATCGTGCAGAAACGCCGCGGCAAGGTCGAAGAGGTGGCCGCCGCAATCGCGCTGCTGGTTTCGGAGCGCGCCTCGTTCATCAACGGCTCGAACCTGCGGGTGGACGGCGGCTCGGTCCAGGCCATTCAGAATTGATCGGCCGTTAGTGAACAGGAGGCCGGGATGCGGATCTCTCGGCCATTGTCGCGCCCATCGGCCGAGCACGTGAAAGCTGCCGCGCCGTGGTCTGCGCCTCCCTTCCGTGCTGTCACCGATGCTTGCCTTTCGTACAAGGGCAACACCCGCGGCGCCGCTGAGCGGTCCGTATTTCCAATGGCATACGCGGGTGTTGCTGCATGTGCAGGATAGGAATGTGGCGGCGCTGCCTCGACAGGTAATCCGAGTGGCGCCGTAACCTTCGCAAACCTGCCCTGTTTTGAAGCCCTTCCGGTAGCGGCGCACCATCGTCGTTTCGTTTTCGAATCCAGACTCGGCACCTGCGTGGCACTTCCATTCCACCACGCGATAAGTAATGCCACTCCTACGTCTTTCAGGCGCCGATTCACTGCCCATCGCACCGTGCATGCTCCTCCTCCGGCTCAGTGACACTACTTATCGACCGCTCTAGATCGCCACTTTCAGCCGCATGAACTGGCACGCATCTCGCAATACCTCTCCTGCAACACAAGTGTATTCACTTTGGAATGCACCCTTGTCAGCCGTTCAGGAGAGCACCCGATGCCGATTCAACGTTTCAACAGCAATGCGCGCATGAGCCAGATGGTCATCCATAAGGACCTGGTGTTCCTCAGCGGCCAGGTGGCCGACGACACCAGCCTCGACCCTGCCGGCCAGACCACCCAGATCCTCGCCAAGATCGACGCCTTGCTCGATCAGGCCGGCTGCGACAAGACCGCGATCCTCAGCGCCACCATCTGGCTCGCCGACCACCAGGACTTCGCCGCCATGAACGCGGTCTGGGATGCCTGGGTGCCCGAAGGCCACGCCCCGGCACGGGCCTGTGTCGAGTCGGCCCTGGCCTTCCCTCAGTACACCGTCGAAATCGGCGTGATCGCCGGCCTCTGACCGCTGCCAGGAACCCACCAATGGCCACCACCCTCGTTCTCGGTGCCGGCGTCATCGGCATCACCACTGCGTACTACCTGGCCAAGGCCGGACGTGAAGTGACCGTGGTCGATCGCCAGCCCGAATCGGCGAACGAAACCAGCTTCGCCAACGCCGGCCTGATCGCCCCGGGGCACTCCTATACCTGGGCGTCGCCCAAGGCGCCGAAGATTCTCCTCAAGTCGCTGTTTCAGGAAGGTCAGGCGCTGCGTCTGAAACTCAGCGCCGACCCGCAGATGTGGGCCTGGGCGGCCAAGTTCCTGAGCAACTGCAACGCCGAGCGCTCGCGGCTCAACACCTCGCGCAAGCTGGTGCTGTGTCGTTATTCCCAACAGCAGTTGCAAGCCCTGACCAGCGCCGAAGACCTGCACTACGACCGTCTGAGCAAAGGCCTGCTGTACCTCTACCGCGACGCGGCCTCCTTCGCCAAAGGCTGCGCCAACATGCAGGTGCTGGCCGATGGCGGCATGCCGCTGGAGATCATCGACGTCGACCGCGTCATCGCCCTGGAACCGGCCCTGAGTCACGCTCGCGAGCATATCGCCGGAGCGATCCACTGCCCCAGCGACGAGAGCGGTGACGCGCGGTTGTTCACCCACGACCTCACCGAGCGCTGCAGGCGCATGGGCGTCCAGTTCGCCATGGGCCACAGCATTCAAGGCTTCGAACACAGCGGCGAGACCATCGAGGCGGTGCTCACCGACAAAGACCGACTGGTCGCCGATGAATACGTCCTGGCGCTGGGCAGCTACGCGCCCATCGTCGCCCGGCCGCTGGGGTATCGCCTGCCGATCTACCCGGTCAAGGGCTACTCGGTGACCTTCCCCAGCGGCCCGGGCTACAACCCGCCCGACATGGGCGGCGTCGACGAAAACAATCTGGTGGCGTATGCGCGCTTCGGTGATCGCCTGCGCTTTACCGCCACCGCCGAATTCACCGGTTACCAGACCCGCCACTCACCCGCCGACTTCGAGCACATGCTGCGGGCCGGGCGCGAGCTGTTCCCCGAGGGCGCCGATTACACCCGGCCAAGCTTCTGGGCCGGATTGCGGCCAATGACCCCTGAAGGCACGCCGATCATGGGCCGCAGCCGCCATCGCAATCTGTTCCTCAACGTCGGCCACGGCCATATGGGCTGGACCATGTCGTGCGGTTCGGCACGCATCCTCACCGACCTGATGCTTGGCCGTAGCCCTGATATCGACCTCACCGGGATGACCCTGTCATGAACCTGAGCGCAACCCTTGAAAAACCCTATGACCACTTCGGCTTCGCCATGGACAACGGCATTGCCGCCCGTGCCAGCCTCGGCCTGGTAGTGCTGGCCACCGACCAGACCATCGAGCACGAATGGCGCCAGTTGCTCACCCAGCCGGGGGTCGCGTTGTACCACAGCCGGCTGTACAACGACGCGCAGATTTCCCCCGAGACCCTGGCACTGATGGAGGCTGACATTCCTGGCGCCGTGGACCTCATTCTGCCGGGCCAGCCGCTGCAGGTGGTGGCCTTCGGGTGCACCTCGGGGACCATGGTGATCACCGAGCAGAAAGTCTTCGAGGCCATTCGTCGCTCGCGCCCGGACGTCGCCTGTACCACGCCGCTGACCGGCGCCATGGCCGCGCTGCGTGCCTTGGGTGCTACGCGCATCGCTTTGCTGACGCCCTACGTCGCCAGCATCAATCAGCTGTTCTGCGATTACATCGAGGCCGCTGGCGTGCAGGTCACCCGGGTCGGCAGTTTCAACCACGACAACGACAATGAAGTGGCCCGTATCGACAGCGCCTCGTTACGCGTGGCGGCGCTGCAACTGGGGGCCGATCCCGAGGTGGACGCCGTGTTCGTGTCCTGTACCAGCCTGCGCATGGTGCAGCTGATTCCGGCCCTCGAGGCCGAACTCGGCAAACCGGTGATCTCCAGCAACTACGCCATGGCCTGGCATGCCCTGCGGTTGGCCGGTGTCGATGAAAAACAACCTGAACTGGGCCGCTTGTTCGAGCAGTGAACCTTATGAATAAAAAACTTGCAGCACCGCTTGCCCAGCCTGCCAAGGACGCCGTCAAGCGCTCGGGCCTGACGGCCACCGACGTGTACCACCAGCTCAAGGAGATGGTCATCCTGTTCAAGATCCGTCCTGAGGAAAGGGTCAACGAAAGCGAACTCGCGGCGGCGCTGGGCGTCAGCCGCACACCGTTGCGCGAAGCCCTGCACCGGCTGGTGGCCGAGAACATGCTGACCCTGGTGCCCAACCGCGGTTTCTACGGCCGCAAGCTGGTGCGCCAGGAAGTGTTCGATCTCTACGAGCTGCGCAACGCCCTGGAAATGTCTGCCATCGCCCTGGCTCTGGAACGCGCCAGCGACGAAGCCATCGAGTCGTTGCGCCGCTCCTGGACCGAAGTCATGGCCCTCGCGCCGCAGCGCAGCACCCTGGAGCTGGTGCTGGAGGACGAAGCCTTTCATGTGGCGCTGGCGCAGTTGTCCGGCAACCAGGAAATGGCCAAGTCCCTGAATGCGATCAACGCACGCATTCGCTTCTTTCGCTGGATCGATCTGGAGGAACGTCGCGCCGAGCTCTACGACGATCACCTGGTGATCCTCGATGCCCTGCAAAAACGCGATGCGCCGGCCTGCGCGAGTTTGGTCCGCGAGCACATTTCGCAGCGTATGGAAGACATCGTCGCGTTCATTCAAGCAGGCGTCGTGCGCCTGTATGCCCCCCATTAGCACATCCCCATAGCGGTCAATCGGAGAGCACCACCATGTCCCCACGGCATCTGTTTACCCCGCTGTTCACCGGCCTCGCCCTCACCCTGCTGGCGTTCCAGGCCAGCGCCGTGACCCTCGGCGCCGTGCTGCCCCTGACCGGTTCGAGCGCCAGCATCGGCGACGATCAGCGCCGCGGCATCGAGCTGGCCGTCGCCGATATCAACGCCAAAGGTGGCGTACTGGGCGAACCGCTGAAGGTCACCATCGAGGACTCCGGCGATGGTGCCACCGGCGCGCTCGACGCGGCCACCAAGCTCAACACCGTCAACAAGGTGCCCGTGGTGCTCGGCGAGTACTCTTCCAGCGTGTCCATTCCATTGGGGCAATACCTGGTCAAGCAGGGCCTGGTACACCTGAACATCGGCAGCTCGAGCCCGGCGATCCGCAAGATCGGCGCGACGTCCTACAGCCTCATCGGCCTCGATGACCTGTCGGCGCAATTCGCCGCCAAGGACGTGCTTGGCATGGGTTACCGCAAGATCGCCTTTATCGCGCCGAACGGTGCCTATGGCCAGGGCATCTACGAGCAATTCAAGAAGTACATCGAGGCCGGCGGCGGCAGCGTGGTCGCCCAGGTGCTGTATACCCCGGGGCAGTCCAGCTACCGGCGCGAGTTGCAGCAGATGCAACGCAGCCAGCCCGATGTGTTCGTCTACAGCGCTTACGGCCAGGAAGCGGCGGTGATCAACCGTGAATCCTTCGACCTGGGCATCGCCAAGACGCCCTGGTACGGCATCTACCTGAGCATGTGCACCACCGACACCCCGGCGCAGATCGCCAATGGCCAGATCGGCATGGAGGTCGCCAGCCTTGGCCCGACCGGCAAGGCCTTCGCCAGCGAGTATCAGAGCAAATACGGCTTCGCCATGAAATCCTCCTACAGCAGCTACGCCTATGACGGCGTGATGCTGGCGGCGGCGGCGATCACCCAGGCCAAGTCCGCCGACCCGAGCAAGATCGCCGCGGCCATCAAAGCCCTCGGCAGCACCTTCGACGGCGCCACCGGCACCCTGGCGCTGGATGCCGAGGGCCAGCGCACCGAGCAGCCGTACGACAAGCTCGTCTACAAGGACGGCGCCCTGCAGCCGCGTACGTAAGGCTCGCTGTGGCGATGGCTCATGGATGTTGCGTGAGACTTGCCGGCCTCTTCGCGGGCAAGCCTTGCTCCCACAGTGTATGGCGCTGCGCACCTGTGGGAGCACAGCTTGCTGGCGAAGGGGCCAGCCAAATCACCCACATCGGCAAGCTGGACTCGCTGAATGGATCGAAGGCAAACAAGGAGCACACCATGCTGCAATTCTTGCTCGACACCCTGGCCCGTACCGCCGACCTGGGGCTGATCGCCCTCGGGCTGAGCCTGGTCTACGGGCTGGCGAAATTCCCCAATGTCGCCCATGTGCAGTACGCCATGCTCGGCGCCTTTATCGCGGTCGCCCTGCAGCGCAGCGGCTGGCCGTTGCCCTTGGCGGTGGGCGCCAGCTGTGTGGCCATGGGCAGCCTGGCGGTACTGCTGCACATCGGCGTGTTCCGTCGCCTGCTGCGCTCGGGCCCGGCGATCGCCATGATCGGCTCGCTGGCGCTGTCGATGATCATCGGCGCGCTGGTACTGGGGATCGCCGGTTCCAGTCCGCTGTCCTATCGCCTGCCAATCGAGGCACCCTTGTCACTGGGAGACGCCATGCTCGCCCGCAGCCAGTTGCTGTCGATGATCACCACGCTGGTGCTGTTGCTGCTGTTCGCCGCGCTGTTGTTCAAGACCCGCCTGGGTCGCTCGATGCGCGCGCTGGCCTGCAATGCGCCGCTGGCCGCGGCAGCCGGATTGAACGCTGACGGCATCACCTACTGGGTCAATTTCATGAGTGGCGCCCTGGCCGGGTTGGGGGGCAGCCTGCTGGCGCTCAACACCAGCGCCTATACCAACCTGGGCAGCGACCTGCTGCTGCCGATATTCGCCGCGGCCATTCTCGGCGGCCTGGGCAACCCGCTGGGCGCGGTACTGGGCGCGTTGCTGATCGCCGTTACCGAAACCCTGGTGACCAACCTCAACATCGGCTGGCTGTACGGTCAGGCCATGGCGTTCATTCCGGTCAGTTACATCGGCGCGGCGTCCTTCCTGATCCTGCTGTTGGCCTTGATATTCCGTCCCTATGGCTTGTTCGACCGCGAGGTGCGCCGTGTTTGAGTTTTGTCTGCATGTACTCACCCTGGCCTGTCTCTACGGCCTCATCGCCCTGGCGCTGAATCTGCAGGCGGGATACACCGGGCTGCTGAATTTCGGCCATATCGCCTTCGTCGGGATCGGCGCCTATGCCGTGGGCATCGGCCATCTCGCCGGGTGGCCGCTGCTGCCGAGCGTTATCGGCGGCGCGCTGGCGGCCATGGCCCTCGCCTGGCTGGTGGCGCGGCTCGGGCGCAATCTGGCCAGCGACTACTGGGGGATCGCCACCCTCGCGGTGGCGGAAATCGTGCGCATCGTCGCCCTCAATCAGGACAGTCTCACCGGCGGTGCGCAGGGCATCAGCGCCCTGCCGTCAATATTCAGCAGCGCCAGCAACACCCATCAGGACCTGTACATGGCGCTGCTGATGGTGCTGCTGGTAGCGCTGTTCGCCGGGCTCAGTGTGCGCCTGGCCAACAGCCGCTTCGGCCGCGCCCTGCGCTTGCTGCGCGAGCAGCCACAACTGGCCAGCTGCCTGGGCTACGACCTGCTGCAACTCAAGACCCGCGCCCTGATGGCCAGTGCCGCGCTGGCGGCATTGGCCGGAGCGTTGCTGGCCTGTTACACCAGCTACGTGAGCCCCGATTACCTGCTGGCGGCGCAGACGTTTCTGGTCTGGAGCATGGTGATGATCGGCGGCCTGGGCAGCGTGCGCGGCATCCTGCTGGGGACATTGCTGGTGCAGTGCGCTTACTCCTTCGTGCCTTTCGCCAAGGACTACCTGAACATCGGCAGTGATGTCGCCGGCGCCCTGCGGCTCGGTCTGGTGGGGGTCATCCTGCTGGTCTGCCTGCTGTGGCGCAGCGGTGGACTGCTGCCCGAACGCCTGAGGATCATGCCATGAGCGCATTGCTCAAGGTCACCGCAGTGGCCAAGGCCTACGGTGGCAACCGGGTGCTGGAATCGGTCGATTTCGCGGTCCGCCCCGGTGAAATCATCGGGGTGATCGGCCCCAACGGCTCCGGCAAAAGTACGCTGCTCAATGCCATTTCCGGCTTCACGCCTATCGACAGCGGCGAGATCCTCCTGCAGGGCAAGGCCCTGCACGGCATGGTCCCGCACCGTATCGTCGAACAGGGCCTGGCGCGCACCTTCCAGCTGCCGGCCATGCCGGAAAAGATGACGGTGATGGAAGTGCTGCTGGCCGCCTCCACTGCCCACCACGGCTTCTGGGGCAGCCTGCTGGGCAGCCGGGGCCATCGGCAGGCCGAACTCGCAAGCCGCGAGCGCGCCGAGCAGTTGCTCGACGAACTGCTGCTGCGCAAGGTCCGCGACAACGCCGCGGCGGCCCTGTCGGGCGGGCAGAAGAAGCTGCTCAGTGTCGCCTGTGCGCTGATGGGCAAGCCGCGGTTGCTGATGCTCGACGAACCCACCGCCGGCGTGCATCCCAACCTGCGCCGCGACATGGTGCAGACCCTTCAGCGCATCAACCGCGAGGGGCTGGCGTTGATGATCGTCGAGCACGACATGCACTTCATCCGCGACCTCTGCCACCGCTGCATCGTCCTCGACCGCGGGCGCATCGTCGCGGTCTGCACCCCGACCGAGCTGTCTTCCAACGAGCATGTGCTGGAGGCGTATCTGGGCCGCGGCGCCCGTCAACCCAAGGAGGCTATCGCATGATCAGTGTCAAAGGCCTTACCGCCGGCTATACCCCGGGCATCGACATCCTCAATGGCATCGACCTGGAAGTCGGACGCGCGCAAATCGTCACCTTGCTGGGGCCCAACGGCTGTGGCAAGTCGACCCTGCTCAAGTGCATCGCCGGCTACCTGTTCCCGCGCCAGGGACAGATCCACCTCGAAGGCGATGAGGTCGGCCGCACTCCGGTGCACCTGAAGGTGCGCCACTGCGCCCTGGGGTTCGTGCCGCAGACCGAGAACGTCTTCGCCGCCCTGAGCGTGCGCGAAAACCTGCTGATCGGCGGCCAGTTCTTGCATCCGCGCGCGTGCCAGGAGCGCCTGCAGGCGCTGTGCGAGCTGTACCCGGTGCTGGCGCGCAAGCTCGATGCACCGGCGGCGTCGCTGTCGGGTGGCGAACGGCAGATTCTCGCCCTGGGGCGCGCGCTGATGCCCAGCCCACGAACCTTGCTGCTGGACGAGCCTTCGGCCGGGTTGTCGCCCAAAGTGCTGGCCGAGGTGTTCGAGGCGATCGAGCACACCCGCACCCAGGAAGTGGTGGCGATCCTGATGGTCGAGCAAAACGCAATGCAAGCGCTGGGGATTTCGGATCGCGCCTATGTGCTGGCGCAAGGCCGGGTCGCCCTTGCCGGCCCGGCCCGGGAGTTGCTCGAGGACCCGCGCATGCGCGAGCTGTACCTCGGCGGCCGGGCAGCCTGAGGTGCGCGCGCCACGCGACTATGTCGCCTATGTGATGGTCATGGCGCCGCTGCTCAACAGCGTCAGCGGCATCGCCATCGACTTGTTCGCCCCGAGCATGCCGGCCATCGCCCGGGAGTTCGCAGTCAGCGATGGCGTGCTGCAAGGGAGCATTTCCATCACGCTGGTGGCCTACGCCCTCGGGCAGTTGTTTTTCGGGCTGCTGGCCGATGGACGCGGTCGGCTCCCGGCGTTGCTGCCCGGGCTGGGCCTCTTTGTCGCGGGCAGCCTGCTGGCGATGCTCGCGCAGAACATCGAGACCTTTGTCCTGGCGCGGGCACTGCAAGGGTTCGCCGTCGGGGCTTGTCAGGTCTGCGCCAGGGCACTGCTGGTGGATAACGTCAAGGGCGAGCGGTTCTTCGTCGCCGTGGTGTACCTGAGCCTGGCGTGGGGCTTGGGCCCGGTATTGGCACCGTTCATCGGCGGGCTGGTGGAGCAGTACCTCGGCTGGCGCTGGAACTTTGCCCTGTACGCGCTCTACAGCGCAGCCCTGCTGCTGTTGAGCCTGCGCCTGGGTGAATCCTTGCCGGCCGCTGCGCGCAAGACACTGCGCCAGTCGCTGGGTGGCTACCGGATCATCCTCGGCAATGGGCGCTTTCTTGGCGCTGCACTGGCGCTGGGCACCAGCCTGACGATGTTCCTGGTCTGGAACATCATCGGCCCCTTCATCGCCCAGTTGCAGCAACGCGGCCCGACCTGGTTCGGGACCACGGCCCTGGCGGCCGGCCTTGCCTATCTGCTTGCCACCCTGCTCAACCGCGCGCTGATCAAACGCTGCACGGCCAAGGCGCTGATGAACAGCGGCCTGTGCATCGGGCTGCTGGGAGTGGCCGCTATGCTGTTGACCCCCGGCAGCATCGGCATCCCGACCCTGTTGGCCGGGGTACTGCTGAGCAACTTCGGCCAGGGCCTGCTGTTCTCCAACGTCGTCGCCCTCACCATGACCCTCTACCCCGACCGCGCCGGTGCAACGGCCAGCCTGCTGGGCTGCGGCATGATGATCTGCGCGGGCCTCGGCTCGGCGCTCACCGGGCATCTGACGATGACCAGCAATACCGGGGTGGCGCTGCTGTTCGGCGCTCTGCTCGGCCTGCAAGCCCTGGGTGTCTACACCGTTCTGCGTGCGCAACGCGCAAGGGAGATTGACCATGAACGCCAAGCTGTCCACTGATGCACGTAGCCTCGATCATCAGGTGCTGCAATGCCTGCGCCAACGCGCTGTGGCCGCCGTCGAACAAGGCTTCAGCGTGGCGCAGGTCGCGGCCACCTTCGGCCTGAACCGCCGCACGGTATTTCGCTGGGTCGCGGATTACCGCCGGGCCGGGCCTGTGGCCTTGCTGGCCAAGCCGATTCCGGGGCGGCCGAAACGCAAGCCAGCACAACCGCCAGGCTGAAAGACTGGATAGACCTGCGGGGCCGGTAGAGATACCGGCCCCGCTGCGTTTTGCATGAGGTAAAGACGTGCATCGAGAGGGCGCACTGCACTGTTTTCAAGCTCTAGGAGGCATCATCGTTCAAGCCCCGGCAGTGTACTAGACTGGCGCCAGGCACGAACCTGTCATTGCGATAGAAGCAACTCTTGAAGTAAGGACACTCTCCATGAAGTTACAGTTACGCATCAGCGGACATGACGACGCAGCCACTCGCCTCAATATCCGAGCGAGTGGCATTACTTAAGCCTTAGTTACAGCAAACAGTGGCACTACTTAATGATGTTTATCGAAGGCCGACTATAAAAATAAATTGGCACAAATATCGCTTTATTCCCTGCGCTCACATTCATGCCTCAAACCCATCCAACTCAGGAGTCGAGTCCATGTCTTCCATTGTTCGTCGCTATACCGGTGCCTACTCGGTGGCGCCCACCATTTTCAATGAACGGGGCGCACTTGATCTCGAAGGTCAGAAACGCTGCATTGATTTCATTATCGATGCCGGCGCCGATGGCCTATGCATCCTGGCCAATTACTCGGAGCAATTTTCACTCACAGACAGTGAACGCGAACTGCTCACCCGGACTATCCTCGAACACGTCGCCGGGCGCGTGCCAGTGGTCGTCACCACCACCCATTTCAGCTCGCAGATCTGCGCTGAGCGAACCCGCCGCGCCCAGGAATACGGGGCTGCAATGGTGATGATCATGCCGCCCTACCACGGTGCGACCATCCGGGTGAGCGAGCCGGTCATGCATGACTTCTTCAGCACCGTGGCCGACAACCTGGATATCCCGATCATGTATCAGGATGCGCCCATGAGCGGCACCAGCGTCTCGGCCGCCAGCCTGGCGCAGTTGGCCAAGGACATACCCGCCGTGTGTTATTTCAAGATCGAGGTAGCGCAATCCGCCAACAAGCTGCGCGAACTGATCCGCCTGGGCGGTGACGCCATCGAAGGTCCCTGGGACGGAGAAGAAGCCATCACTCTGTTTGCCGACCTCGAAGCCGGCGCCACCGGCGGCATCCTGGGGGGCGGCTATCCCGATGGCCTGCAACCGATCCTGCGCGATTACGCCGCCGGGCGCCGTGAAGAGGCCAAGCAGCAATACGCGCGCTGGCTGCCGCTGATCAACTTCGAAAACCGTCAGGCCGGGCTGCTTGCCGCCAAAGCGCTGTTCAAGGCAGGGGGCATCATCAACTGCGATGCGCCCCGCCATCCGCTGGTGCCCCTCAACGACGCCACCCGCGAAGGCCTGCTGGAGATCGCCCGCGACCTCGATGCGCTGGTCTTGCGCTGGGCCTGAATCCATTGTGCGGACCCGGCCCCGCGCCGGGTGTCCATTTTCGCGTGCAGAGGGGCTTCCCGATGACAACGCAAGCGCTCACCTTGCAGCAAGTGACGGGCAAGATTGCTCGCCGGTTATTGCCGTTCCTGTTACTGATGTACATCGTCGCGTTTCTTGATCGCGCCAATGTAAGTTTCGCCAAAGTGGCCTTCCAGGCCGATAACGGTATCTCCGACGCAGCCTTTGCCTTTGGCGCGGGGGTGTTCTTTGTCGGCTATGCGTTGTTGGAAGTCCCGAGTAACTTGATGCTGCATCGATACGGCGCAAAAGCGTGGATGTGCCGCATCATGGTGACTTGGGGACTGGCATCGGCGGCAATGATGTTCGTCAACAGCGAAACGAGTTTTTATATAGTGCGGTTTTTACTGGGTGTCGCCGAAGCAGGCTTTTTCCCCGGGGTCATTCTTTATCTGACTTATTGGTTTCCTGACCGGGCCAGAGCCAAGGCCATGGGCATCTTCTATTTCGGTGCGCCATTGGCATTCATTCTTGGCAGTCCACTTTCCGGATTATTACTGGAACTGGAAGGTTATGCTGGATGGCACGGCTGGCAATGGATGTTCGCGATAGAAGGACTATTGGCAGTAGCGGTGGGTGTTTGCGCTTATTTATATCTTGACGATAAACCCGTCAATGCCCGCTGGTTAAGCGTTGAGGAACGGCAAACGCTGAGTAAAGCACTGGCTCAGGAGCAAGGCGCCGCTCAAGGCCATAGTGGCAGCCTGCTGGAAGCGCTGGTCAGGCCTACGACCTTGTACCTGTGCCTGACCTATTGCCTGATCCAGGCCAGCGTCTACGGCGTGGTGTTCTACTTGCCCACCCAGGTTGCAGCGCTGATGGGCAGCCAGGTCGGCTTCAAGGTCGGCGTCGTCGCGTCGCTGCCCTGGTGCGCAGCATTGCTGACCACTTACCTGATTTGCACCTGGGCCGACCGACACGGGCAGCGGTGCCTGCCGGCCGCGCTGTGTCTGTTGGCAGGCGGCATCGGTATCGCCGCCGGCGCAACCGTCACCACCCCGCTCTGGGGGCTGCTGGCGCTGTGCGCCGCGGCCTCCGGATTCATCGCGGTGCAGCCGCTGTTCTGGACCTACCCGACGCGAATCCTGAGCGGCTCGGGCGCCGCGGGCGGCATTGCCCTGATCAACTCCATCGGCGCGCTGGGCGGGTTCCTGGCACCCAACCTGAGGCAGTGGGCCGAAACCCATTTTCACTCCCCTGTAGCAGGCCTCTATGCCTTGGCGACGCTGACGCTGATCGGCGCCGGGATGATTCTGGGTCTCGAGCGGCTGCGCACCGCCACCGCAGGCCGCCCAAGGCGCAACGCGGTGGCATAGGCGCTCACACGTCTTTTTTCTATCCCCCTGATCGTGAGGAATCAACCATGAGTATCCCTACCATCAAGCACGTACGCGCCTTTGTTCTGCGTGGCGGCGGCGCCGACTACCACGATCAGGGCGACGGCCACTGGATCGACGATCACATCGCCACCCCCATGAGCAAATACCCGGAATATCGCCAGAGCCGCCGCAGTTTCGGCATCAATGTGCTGGGTACGCTGGTGGTCGAGGTCGAGGACAGCGAGGGCAATATCGGCTTCGCGGTGACCACCGGCGGCGAGCCGGCCGCCTATATCGTCGAAAAACACCTGGCACGCTTCGTCGAAGGCGCCAAAGTCACCGACATCGAAAAGATCTGGGACCAGATGTACTTTTCCTCCCAGTACTACGGACGCAAGGGCCTGGTGATCAATACCATTTCAGGCATCGATCTGGCGCTCTGGGACCTGCTTGGCAAGGTGCGCCAGGAGCCGGTGCACCAGTTGCTCGGCGGTGCGGTGCGCGATGAGCTGCAGTTCTACGCCACCGGCGCGCGCCCGGACCTGGCACAGAAGATGGGCTTCATCGGCGGCAAGCTGCCCCTGCACCATGGTCCGGCCGAGGGAGAAGAAGGCCTGCGCAAGAACCTCGAAGAGCTGGCGGTGATGCGCGAGCGGGTTGGCAGGGATTTCTGGCTGATGCTCGATTGCTGGATGAGCCTGGACCTCAACTACGCCACGCGCTTGGCTAATGGTGCCCACGAATTCGGCCTGAAGTGGATCGAAGAGGCGCTGTCGCCGGATGACTACTGGGGCTATGCCGCACTGAAAAACAATGTGCCCAACGGCATGCTGGTCACCACAGGCGAGCACGAGGCCACGCGCTGGGGCTTTCGCATGCTGCTGGAGATGGGTTGCTGCGACATCATCCAGCCCGATGTCGGCTGGTGCGGCGGGATCACCGAGCTGCTCAAGATCTCGGCCTTGGCCGATGCCCACAGCGCTTTGGTCATCCCCCATGGGTCCTCGGTGTACAGCTATCACTTCGTTGCCACGCGCACCAACAGCCCATTCGCCGAGTTCCTGATGATGGCGCCCAAGGCCGATGAGGTGGTGCCGATGTTTCACCCGCAGTTGCTCGGCGAGCCGGTGCCCGTGAACGGCCGTATGCGTCTGTCGATGCTTGATCAGCCGGGTTTTGGCGTGACGCTGAACCCTGAATGTCAATTGCACAGACCCTATCGGCACTGATCGCCAATCCAGGCCGATCTCTGTAACCGCCTCGCCCGCCTCGTGCGGGCGATTGCCGTCGCCAGCGCACCCTGCGCCAGGGTCTTCCTACCGCTATTTCGAAGACAGATGTTGCGGTGGCGGCCAATCCGATGCAACCAACGGCTCCCGCCAGGGCTCTCAAAAGCATTGATCCAGAGCCATCGAGGACATGCCATGAGCCAGTTCGACCGCCGCCAGATTCTGCAGATGATCGCCGTCAGCAGCGCCGCCCCTTTCATTCCACCCGTGTTCGCCGCCACCTCTGGCCGCAACGAAATGGTACTGGTGGAAAAGGAAGCGCCGGGTATCAGCTTCTATCAGCTACCGGAAGGCCGACCGCTGGCCCATCTGCCGTTACCCACCCAACCCCATGAAATCGTCGCTGACGCACAGGGCCGATTCGCCTATGTGGCGCAGTATGGCGTGAACAAATGGGCGGCCCCTGGCGACGGTGGCCACCAGGTATTCGTGATCGATCTGCAGGCACGCAAGATCGTTCGCAGCCTGGATCTGACGCCGTACCACCGCTTGCATGGCATCCGCCTGGACGCTGCTGGACGCCTCTACGTCTTGAGCGAAACCGACTCGGTGATGATCCGCTTCGACCACCCCGCTACCGATCAATACCCGAGCCAGATCGTGCCGGTGGGCGGTACGCGCAGCCATTACTTCGTGATCACCCGCGACGGCCGCCGAGCCTACGTGTCGGACACCCTGTCGGGCATGGTGATCATGCTCGACCCCCATGATCCGACCTTCGCCCCGGTCAAGCGCCTGATTGGCGAAGCGCCCGAGGGCTGCTGCCTGAGCCCGGACGAACGGACCTTCTACGTGATCGATCGTTATCAGGGCGAGTTGCACGCCTTCGACGCCGTCACGCTGGCACCGCAGGAGCAAGTGAAGCTGCGCGGTGAGGCGGTGCGAGTGGTGGCCCTGCCCGATGGTCGGTTGATCGTCTCCAATCAGGCCG
Source organism: Pseudomonas sp. GW821-FHT01A09 (assembly GCF_058986725.1). NCBI lineage: Bacteria > Pseudomonadati > Pseudomonadota > Gammaproteobacteria > Pseudomonadales > Pseudomonadaceae > Pseudomonas > Pseudomonas sp. GW821-FHT01A09. Next base: position 14,630 of record NZ_JBYSWB010000001.1, on the reverse strand, counting down.
ACAAGAGCCTGAGCCTGTTGCGTGCCGGTACCCTGGCAGAGGAACGACACCTGCCGCTGGAGGCTGCGGCACCAGGGCTCAATCTGGCGCCGGGGGGTGATCGCCTGTACGCCTCGCTGGAATCCGACAAGGAGGTGATCGTGGACATTGCCAAATGGCAGATCGTCGGCTCGTTCGCCACGCAAAAAGCACCGGACTCGGCGGCCTTCGTGCAGAACGGATAACCCCGACTTCAGGTCTTTTCAGTCACCTTCAGAACGCTTAAGGGCGCTGCCGCGCCCATCGGGATAGTGTCTGAGGGCTCGCGACCCACAGGCTCGCCCTCAAGGCCCGCGCCACGGCGCTGGCAGCCGCCGCTCTTTCGGCTATGGTGATGAGCAGCCGTGCAGTCCAGGCGAGTCCTTCCCCGACGACAATGCGACAGGAGACAAGCACATGAGCCACTTCACCACCCGCGACGGTACCGACATCTTCTACAAGGACTGGGGCACCGGTCAGCCCATCGTCTTCCACCACGGCTGGCCGCTGAGCGCGGATGACTGGGATGCGCAGATGCTGTTCTTCCTCGCCAAGGGCTATCGCGTGATCGCCCATGATCGCCGAGGTCATGGACGCTCGACCCAGACGGCCACCGGCAACGAGATGGACACCTATGCCGCCGATGTCGCCGCACTGGTCGCCCACCTGGGGCTCAAGGACGCCGTGCACATCGGCCACTCTACCGGCGGTGGCGAAGTCGCCCGCTATGTCGCCCGCCACGGTGCCGGGCTGGTCGCCAAAGCCGTGCTGATTGGTGCGGTGCCACCGATCATGGTCAAGTCGGCAAGCAACCCCGGCGGTTTGCCGATCGAAGTGTTCGATGGCTTTCGCTCGGCGCTGGCGGCCAATCGCGCGCAGTTCTACAAGGAAGTGCCGATCCCCTTCTACGGCTACAACCGGGACGGCGCCAAGGTGCTCGAAGGGGTCAAGGACAACTGGTGGCGCCAGGGCATGATGGGCGGCATCAAGGCGCACTACGACTGCATCAAGGCGTTCTCGGAAACCGACTTCACCGAAGACCTGAAGCAGATCACCGTGCCGGTGCTGGTGCTGCACGGCGACGACGATCAGATCGTGCCCATCGGCGACTCCGCCGAACTGTCGATCAAGCTGCTGCAGCATGGCACGCTCAAGGTCTACAAGGGCTACCCGCACGGCATGTGCACCACCCATGCGCAAGTGATCAACGAAGATCTGCTGGCGTTTATCCAAGCGTGAACTAGGGGGCATCTTCATTGACGGTGCCCTTTCAAGAAAACATTACCGGCAGATGCCGCCGCCCCCCTCGCAACCGTGGCAAAATCCACCCCACTCCCCGTCTGGAAGAACCGCAATAGAGCGGCCGGGAGTTTTTGCTGTGGAGCGTGCCGTGTCTGCGAGTTCGAGTCGTTCGTTTTTAGGTAGCCTGCCAGCGTGGGTGCAATGGGCAGCATTGTTGCTGTGCGCCGCTGGGGCGGGGCAACTGCTGGCCACCGCGCAGATCCCTGCGGGGCGGTTCCTCGGGCCGATGGTGGTGGCCATTGCTTTCGCCGTGGCGGGCTGCACCGTGCGTTTGCCCAAGGTGGCCTTCCAGGGCGGGCAGAGCGTGATCGGGCTGATGGCCGCGCATGCGATCACCGCCGGCGTACTGTTATCGCTGGCGCAGACCTGGCCGGTGATGATCTTTGCCACGGTGTGCACCATTGCCTTGAGCCTGGCAGTGGGCGTGGCCGTGGCGCACTTCGGCGACCTGCCGGGTACCACGGCGATCTGGGGCAGCGCACCGGGTGCGGCCTCGGCGATGATTTCCATGGGCGAGCAATATGGTGCGGACGGTCGCGTGGTAGCGACCATGCAGTATGTGCGGGTGGTGTGCGTGGTGTTGTCCGGGGCAGTGGTCAGCCATGTCATGGGCATCAGCTCGGCTCACGCGGTGGCCGCAGCGCCCGTGGTGTCATGGATGACCTTTATCGGTGGCCTGGTGGTGATCGCCATCGGCATCAAGTTCGGTAACCGAGTGCCGGCCGGTGCCTTGTTGATCCCCCTGGTGCTGGGCGCAGTCCTGCAACTGACCGGCGTGCTGCACGTCGCCCTGCCCAGCTGGTTCACTGCCTTGGCCATGGCCGCCATCGGTGGCTATGTGGGTTTGCGCTTCGACCGACCCACGGTGCTCTATGTGTTCAAGCGGCTGCCGACCATGATCTGCTGCTCGCTGTTGTTGATCGCCGCCAGCGCGGCACTGGCCTACCTCATCGCGCTGATGCTGCATAAGGACTATCTATCGGTGTACCTGGCCACCAGCCCGGGCGGGCTGGATTCAATGGCAATCATCGCGGTGGACAGCCAGGCCGATGTCAGCCTGGTGCTGGCGATGCAGACGCTGCGGTTGTTCACGGTGATTCTGGTGGGGCCGTTTCTGGTCAAGTGGGTGATCGAGCGGATCAGCCGGTTTGCTTGACGAGGCGTTTACGAACGACGCGAAAAATCCCCGCTCTGGAACGGGCAAGATTCCAAAAAGTTGCTGACTGCCTTTGACGTCAAACCTTCAAGCATTCGCCCTATGCCCACTACCGCCGCATGTGTGAGCCCAGCGCCTCATGCTCATGAATGCCGAGGCGCGAGGGTTACGGGGCGAGGCGCCTCTACCGCCACATCATCCTCGAGCTCGACTCGCTGGATATCCGGAATGATGAACAGATAGGTCACCACACCGAGGATGCAATGCGCCGCCACGTACACCAGCGCCGCCTCGTAGCCCCCGGTGATGCCGACGATGTAACCGATCACGATGGGCGTGACGATGCTGCCGATGTTGCCCACGGTATTGAAAACTGCGCCGCTCAGCCCGGTCAGGCGTTGTGGCGAGGCATCGGCGATGCAGGCCCAGCCAATGGCGGCAAAGCCCTTGCCGAAGAACGCCAGCGCCATCAGCGGCACCATCAGCCACAGCGAGTCGACGTAATTGCACAGCACCAGGCTCGCCGCCAGCACGAACCCCACCAGCGCCGGGATCTTGCGCGCCCAGGTCAGGGACATGCCGCGCTTGAGCAGGCGATCCGAGGTGATGCCGGACAGCAGTCCGCCGAGGAAGCCACACACGGCCGGCAATACCGCGATAAAGCCGACCTGCAGGATGTCCAGATGACGGGCCTGCACCAGGTACAGGGGAAACCAGGTGATGAAGAAATACGACATCGAAATGATGCAGTACTGGCCGAGGTAAATGCCCATCAGCATGCGATTGCGCAGCAGGTCCTTGAGGTATTTCATTTTCGGCGAGCGATCGGCACGCCCCTCTTCGTCCATGTGCACCAGGCCGCCGCCCTGTTCGATGTAATCGAATTCGGCGCGATTGATGCCCGGGTGATCCTTGGGCGTGTGAATGGCCTTGACCCACCCCAGCGCCAGCACAAAGCCCACACCGCCCATGAACACGAAGACGTATTTCCAGCCGAAGCTGTGCACGATGTAGCCCATGATCGGTGAGAACAGTACGACAGCGAAATACTGCGCCGAGGCGAAGATCGAGGTCGCCATGCCCCGTTCCGAGGTCGGGAACCAGGAGGCGGCGAGCCGGCCGTTGGCGGGGAATGCCGGCGCCTCGACCAGCCCGAGCATCAGCCTCAGGAAGAACAGCATCATCACCGCAGTGGTCGCTTCGAAGCCGCCGACGAAGGCCTGCAGAAAGGTCATGGCCGACCACAGCAACAGGCTCATGCCATAGATGCGCTTGGAGCCGTAGCGGTCGAGCAGCCAGCCACCGGGTATCTGGCCCAACACATAGGCCCAGCCGAAGGCTGAAAACACAAAGCCCAGGGCAATGGGTTTGAGGTCGAGGTCGGCCGACAAAGCCGAGCCGGCAATAGAGAGCGCCGCACGATCGGCGTAGTTGAGCGACGACACCACGAACAGCATCGCCAGCACGTAAAAGCGGACGCGGGTCCTCTTTTCTGTCTGCATCTCCAAGTCCACCTTTTTCTTGTTGTTCGACCAGAGCAAGCCCGCTCGCAATCGCGGGGCTTTCGCCATGCGCTTCGATCTTGAGGGCTGGGATTGCCGAGGTCTAATTCAAAAAAAGATGCGATTGATACCTGGATTGGATCGATCGGTGTGCTGCTTTCGCTGATTTCAGGGCGGCGAGCGCGCTCAGGTACCGGCTAAGGCGCGGCGACCTGATGGCATTTGAAGCCTCGGGACTCGTCCTGATCGGCCCGTGCCTGGGCCTTGGCCGCGCACACTTCGGGGTTCTGCAAGGCGTTCCAGAGCACCGACGGGGCCTGCTGGGCGACCTGATACATGGCGCGGCAGACGTAACCGGCGTTAGGGTCGGCGGGTAGCAGCCAGATGGCGCGGCTATCTCCGCCGCGTTCGCAGATGATCCGTGCGCCAGTCGCTACCGGCGCTGGGGCAGCTGTCGGCGATGGCTGCGGCGCGGGTGCGGAATCACCACTCTGGGTCAGTACCACTGCCGGATACAGCACACCGCGTTCAACGCCTTGTGGCATCTGCCAGGCGAGCGTCCACCCCTGATCGAGGGCCAGCGCCCCCTGCGGACGTGGCAGCGTCGGCACCTGACTGCCCGGTTCGAATGGCGCGAAGTCCATGCCGACGCCCGGCGCGACCGGTTGCAGCTGGTCCAGCGTGCGTCCTGTCCGATTGGCCGTAGCCACTGCAGGAAGTTTCTGACACTGCACCCGGGCCGAGATGCAGGACAGCTGGGAGCCGCTGTGCAGCAACACCGCAGCGCCGGTGTCGAAAAACGCTGCCCGCAGCGCCTGCTCGTCGCCTCCCGCAGCGGCGACGGCCACGCCACCCAGTGCGCCAGCCAAGGTGGTGTCATGCATCGTTTGCAAAGCGTCACCCTGCGGATCGCTACCCAGCTCGGCCTCCCACAGACCCTGCCCCGCCAGCAGACCGACACGCAGCGCCTGCAGCGCAGTCCCCCCGGGCTGGCGGTAGGCCCACCAGGCGGCATACGCGGCACCGCCTGGCGGCCCGCCGTAGACGCTGCGGGCCAGCTGCGCTTCGGCACTGGCGAAGGTATAGCTGCGCGCCACCCGCTCGGCCGCCAACTCGTTGCTGGCATCGGCATGGGTGCCGGCCTGCCACAGGTTTTCTATCATCTGCCGTGCTGCAGCGGCGCTGATCGGCGAGGCGCCGGCGGCACCGGCGAGGAAGCCATCGATCAGCGGCTTCGCCTGCGGCCCGTCGCTGACCACGCCAGAGGTCTGCGCCATCTCGGGATGCATCTGCAGCGCGATCGTGCGGATATCGCCCAAGGCCTGCTCGGCGACCGCCTGCCAGCCCGGCAGCAGCACACCGCCGCTGACGGCAGATTCGGCACTGATGGCGGATTGGGCAACGAGGACAAGCAGGCAGGACAAGCGCAAAAGCAGGAAGCGTAAGGTCATGGAGTCACCCGGGATTGGCGCACTGTTGGGCGTCGACGACCACTACCTGAAGACGTAAAGCTGGCCGATAGCATACAGAGCCCATGCCAGGCTGGCGACAACTGAGGTGGAGAGTTGCGAGGGTATTGCCGTGAACCTGACTGGCCATTGGGCTGGCTGCAACCGGATACACGTGAAGAAAATGGCAGGGGCGGCTGGATTCGAACCAACGCATGGCAGGATCAAAACCTGCTGCCTTACCGCTTGGCGACGCCCCTGTATCTCGTAGAGCAACATCGAGATGTTGCGTCCTTGTGAGGCCTTGAAAGGCTTGTCTGCAAGAACGGCGAGGAATTTACCAGCTTTTGTAACATCCGCCAACCCCTGTAACGCACAAATTGTTTTTTAGAACAGTCAGTTAGTGGGGGCTGGCGGCGGGTGTTCAGGAATAACGACTCGCGGGACGCTGCAAGCCCAAGGTATCGCGCAGTGTCGTGCCCGGGTATTCACGGCGGAACACCCCGGCTTCCTGCAACTGCGGCACCACTTGGCCGAGGAACAGGTCGTCCTCTTCTTCCAGGTACGGCGGCAGGATCACGAAGCCGTCGCAGGCTTCGGCCCGGTACCATTCGATCAACTGGTCGGCCACCTGCTGCGGCGAGCCGACCGGTGAAAAGAACGACAAACTCTCGGCATACCACTTGCCCACCTCGCCCACCGTCATGCCGCGCGCCACCGCTTGCTTGATCACGTACTCAAAGCGCCCCTTGCTGCCGGTGATCCGTTCGCTGATGTCCGGCAGCAATGCATCCTGAGGGAACTGCGCGAGGTCGAAGTTCATGCTCGCCGACATGAAGCTCAGACCGGCCTCGGGGCGGATCAGCGACTTGAGCAAGGCATCCTTGGCCAGCGCGTCCTCGGCATCGCGGCCGACCACCGGAACGATCCCCGGCAGCACCTTGATGGAGTCCGGATCGCGGCCATAGGCGATGGCCTTGTCCTTGATCAGCCGGTAGAAATCCCGAGCGCGCTCCAGCGTCGCCTGAACCACGAACACCACCTCAGCGTTCTGCGCGGCCAGATCGATGAAGGCCTGCGACACCCCGGCCTGGATCAGTACGGGCTGGCCCTGGGGCGGCCGCGGGATGTTGATCGGCCCACGCACATCGAAGTTCTCGCCGTGGTGATCGACGTAGTGAAATTTCGAGGGGTCGGCGTAGAGTCCTTCGCTGGCATTCTTGACCAGCGAGTCGTCGCCCCAGCTGTCCCAGAGTTTTTGCACCACCTCGATGAACTCGCTGGCGCGCCCATAGCGCTCGCCGTGGGCAAAGTGTTCGCTGCGGCCGTGGTTGCGCGCCTCGCCATCGCTGACCGAGGTGACCACGTTCCAGGCGGCGCGGCCGCCGCTGATGTGGTCGATGTTGGCGAGCATCCGCGCCGCGGTGTAAGGCGCCGAATAGGACGACGACACGGTACCGCCAATGCCGATCCGGTCGGTCACTGCCGCCAGCGCTGCCAGCAGCGTCAGGGGTTCGGGGCGAGCCACCGGGCGATACTTGACGGTGTTGGCGAAGTGGCCGCCGTAGTTGTCATCGATCGACAGTTTGTCGGCAACGAACAGCATGTCCAGGCAGGCGGCTTCGGCGCGCCGGGCGATTTTCTTGTACAGGCGCCAATCGACGCCGCCACTGGCCGCGGAGTCGGGATGGCGCCAGCCGCCCTGGTGGGTGCCGGCTTCGAGATATAGCGCCAGGTGCATCATGGTTTGCGGGTCTCGTTGGCGGCCGTGGTGGGCGTTGAAAAGAAGCTGGTATCGACCAGGGTGGCGGCGTCGAGGGGCCGTTTGATCAGGCCGGTTTTCACGTACAGGTCGATGGTGTCCTGCTGGCGCTTGCGGATCGCGGCCACGTCAGTCAGCGGCAGGTTGACCTCGCGGGCGACCTTGGACTGCGCCACTGTATCCGGCAGGCGCAGCAATTGGGCGATCACCGCGGCATAGGGTTGCGGATGATCGGCGCCCCACTGCCGCGCCTTGGCCAGGCGCTGGGCGAAGTCCTGCAGTTCGGCATGCTTGCTGGCGATGGCTTGGTCGGAGGCGACCAGATAGTTGAGCGACGGGTAGGCCTTGCCATCGGCAATGATGCGCACCTGGGACTGCTCGACGGCAAAGGAGATGTAGGGTTCCCAGGTGGCGACGGCGTCAACCGCACCATTGCTCAGGGCCAGGGTCGCTTCGGCCGGGGTGGTGAAGACGAACTCCACGTCCTTCTCCCCCAAACCGGCGTCGGCCAGGGCTTGCAGGGCCAGGGCGTGCCCGGAGGAACCTTTGACGGTGGCGATCTTTTTCGACTTGAGGTCAGCGACGCCGCGCACGCTGGAGTCCTTGCCGACGATCAGGCCATTGCCCAGGTAGCCCGAGGCGAATATGGCTTTGGCCTTGACCCCGGAAGCGGCGGCGAAGGTCAGCGGCGCATCGCCCAGCAGGCCGGCGTCCAGGTGGTTGGAGTTCAAGGCTTCGAGCACCGGGGCGGCATTGGCGAACTCGTGCCATTCGATCTTGTAGGTGAGGTCCTGCAGCACCCCGGCGGCTTCCATCACGGCCCGGGCGTTGCCACGCTGATCGCCGACATCGATATCCGCCCGCGCGGCACCGGTAACCGCCAGTGCCAACGCAAGCCCGAGGAACAGTCTGTGTTTCATGCGGTGCATACCCTTGGCCGAAAAGCCCAGCCTAGGGGGCACTCCTTAGATAACCAAATAACATTAAAATATATGCTTATTATGCGTTTTGTTTTGTTCAGAACAGGCTTTGGCGCAGCGCGGTTACACTAGCCGCCCTACCCTGACCCGGAGCCACACATGAACGTCGGCATCATCTCCGATACCCATGGCCTGCTGCGCCCCGAAGCTATCGCCGCCCTGCAGGGCTGCGAGCGAATCATCCATGCCGGCGACATTGGCAGCGCGGCCATCCTCGAGCAACTGGCGGCCATCGCGCCGCTGCACGTGGTGCGCGGCAACAACGACCTCGACGCGCCCTGGGCCGCCTCCATCGCCGACCATCTGCAGTTCGACCTCGGCGGCTGGCGGACCTTGCTGGTGCATGACATCGCTGACGTTGCGGGCCTGATCGACGCAGCCGTGCGCCTGGTCATCACCGGCCACTCGCACAAGCCGCTGATCGAATGGCGCGGGCAAACCCTCTACCTCAACCCTGGCAGCGCCGGGCGGCGGCGCTTCAAGCTACCGGTGACCCTGGCTTTGCTGGAGGTGACGAGTGGAACGCTGGAGCCACGGCTGATCTCGTTACTGGACTGAAGCAACAGCGCCCTTGAGTCCCATCCCCAGAGTGACGAAAATGGGCGCCTTCGTTATTTATAAGCTGCACAGCCTGGAGACAGCATGATCGAGGTAACCGAGGTTTCCATCGCCGCGTTGCGCGCCGCGCTCGAGTCCGGCCAGACCACGTCGGTCGAGCTGGTGGGGGCCTATCTGGCGCGCATCGACGCGTTCGATGGCGCCGACACGCCTACCGCCCTCAACGCGGTGGTGGTGCGCAATCCCCAGGCCCTCGCCGAAGCCCAGGCCGCCGACGAACGTCGGGCCCGCGGTGCGACGCTCGGCCCGCTGGACGGCATCCCCTATACCGCCAAGGACAGCTACCTGGTCAAGGGCCTGACGGCGGCATCCGGCAGCCCGGCCTTTGTTCACCTGGTCGCCCAGCGCGACGCCTTCACCATCGAACGCCTGCGCGCCGGCGGCGCCATCTGCCTGGGCAAGACCAACATGCCGCCCATGGCCAACGGCGGCATGCAGCGCGGTGTGTATGGCCGCGCCGAGAGCCCCTACAACGCCGATTACCTGACCGCGCCCTTCGCTTCCGGATCCTCGAACGGCGCCGGCACCGCCACCGCCGCCAGCTTCTCGGCCTTCGGCCTGGCTGAAGAGACCTGGTCGAGCGGCCGCGGCCCCGCAGCCAACAACGGTCTGTGCGCCTACACGCCGTCGCGCGGGCTGATCTCGGTGCGCGGCAACTGGCCGCTGACCCCGACCATGGACGTGGTAGTGCCCTTCGCGCGGACCATGGCCGACCTGCTCGAAGTACTCGACGTGATCGTCGCCCCCGACCCGGACACCCGTGGCGACCTGTGGCGTCTGCAAACCTGGGTACCCATCCCATCGGTCGAATCGGTACGCCCCAGCTCCTACCTGGAGCTCGCCGCCAAGCCCGAAGCCCTAGCCGGCAAACGCTTCGGCGTGCCGCGCATGTACATCAACGCCGACCCCGACGCCGGCACCAGCGAAGCCCCCGGGATCGGCGGCCCGACCGGCCAGCGCATCAATACCCGGCCCACCGTCATCGCCCTCTGGCAGCAAGCCCGCGAGGCCCTCGAAGCCGCGGGCGCCGAAGTGCTGGAAGTGGATTTCCCGCTGGTGTCGAACTGCGAAGGCGATCGTCCTGGCGCGCCGACGGTGTTCAACCGCGGGATCGTGTCGCCAGAATTTCTGCACCATGAACTGTGGGACCTGAGCGCCTGGGCGTTCGATGACTTCCTGCGTGCCAACGGCGACCCGGCCCTCAATCGCCTGGTGGACGTCGACGGCCCGCTGATCTTCCCCCATGACCCCGGCACCTTGCCCAATCGCGAAGGCGACCTCGCGGCGGGCATGGACGAGTACGTGCGCATGGCCGAGCGCGGCATCACGCCGTGGAACGAGATTCCCACCCTGGCCGATGGCTTGCGCGGCCTGGAGCAGACGCGCCGCATCGATCTCGAAGCGTGGATGGACAGACTGGGGCTGGATGCCGTGATCTTCCCCACCGTCGCCGATGTCGGCCCGGCCAATGCCGATGTCGACCCGCAAGCGGCCGACATCGCCTGGAGCAACGGCGTCTGGGTGGCCAACGGCAACCTCGCCATACGCCACCTCGGCGTGCCTACCGTCACCGTGCCCATGGGCGTGATGGCGGACATCGGCATGCCTTCGGGCCTGACGTTCGCCGGGCGCGCCTATGACGATTCGTCGCTGCTGCGTTTGGCTGCGGCGTTCGAAGCGACCGGCTCGCGTAGGCAGATTCCGCCGCGCACGCCGCCGTTGCAGAGCAGCTGATGGATGAGGATGCCCTTGAGCTGCTCAGGGGCATTTGAGGCAGGCCCATCGCGCGACCACCGCCCCTCTCAGCGCGAGGGCCCCTCAGGCGACTCAAGCGCCGTCAGCACGGCTCAGCGGAATTCATGGGCAGCTGTCAGGCTCGACACCCCTCAACTCGACTCGCAAAACCTGATGCGATTGCCGAACGGATCCGTCACTGTCATTACCCTGCCCCAATCCAGCGTTTCGATCCCGGGCTTCATATAGGTGTAATCCTTGGCCGCCAACTCGCGTTGCAGCCCATCGATGCCGGTCATGGTCACGAAGGTATTGGAGCCCGGGGTGGCATCACCATGATGCTCGCTCAAGTGCAGTACCAAGCCGGTTCGGGAGACTTGCAGGTATAACGGAAAGTTCTCGCCGAAGCGGTGTTCCCAATCGATTTGAAACCCGAGGAATTCCACATAGAATTGCTTGGCCTTGAGCACATCGAAGATGCGCAGGATCGGCGCGGTCTGAGTGAATTTGATATCAGCTGGATCAGGCATCGGCTTCCTCAGGCTCCTTGGCGCAAACGGTACGCTTGCAGACGAGCGGTGAAGGTATCAGGACGGCTACAGCATTCGCCACTCGAAACGCGAGTATTCCCTACAACACTGCACTTCCCGATTGCCCCAATCTCCCACTCACCCAACGCCCCACACTCAACACCCAGATCAACAACGCAATCGACCCCACATACATCAACATGCCCTGCACCCCACCGGCAGCAATCAGCCTGCCAGCCAGAAACGGAAAGCCGAACACGCCGATGAAGTAGCTCAGGCTGAACAGCAGCAAGGCCTGCGCGGTCAGGCCCGGCGGTGCCTCATTGGCGGCCAGACCGTTGATCACCGAGTAATTGAGGCCGTAACCGACGCCGAGCAGCGCCGCCGTCAGGCCGTAACCGAGGCTGTCGTGCACCCATCCGGCAAAGCCCGCCACAGCGATCAACATCAAGGTGGTCAGCGCGCACGAGCACGCCAAGGGGTCACGCTTGACCACCCAGCCGGCGATAAACAGGCGGCAGCAGATCGCGGCGCCCATGAAGCTTATGAAGAACAGCGAATAATCCAGCCCCAGACTCTTGGCATAGCTGGTCTGGAAACTGCCCAGCCCACCGAAGATCGCGCCGCCCAGACCGACCATCAGGATCGACAGCGCCGACTTCGAGCGCAGCACCTGCCAGGCTGCCGAGGCACTCAGCTGGACCCTCTGCGAAGCAGTCTCTTGCCCCCTGCCCAAGCGCCAGAAATACAGCCCACCCAACAATGCCGCCAGCGCCGCGCACAGGAATGCCGACTGCACCGGCAAGCCAAAGTGACCGGCCACTTTGCCAGCCAGCGGGCCGCTGCCGATACCGGTCAACATGCTCCCCGATAACAGCGCGAAGCAGTGGGTGCGCCGCGCCGGTTCGATCATCGCCGCCACCATGATCGGCCCCAGGGTGTAGAACACCCCCCAACCGATACCCAGCACCAGCCCGCACAGCCACAGTGCCGGCCCCAGCGTGGTGACCAGGGCGAAGCCCAGCGAAGCGAGCACCAGGCAGCCCGCGCCGAACGCCACGCTGCGCCCGGCACCCCAGCGCTGCATCATGTGCCCGCTGCCGAGCACCGCCGCCAGCGTGCTGACCATGGTCACGGCGAACACTTGTCCGGCATCGCGCTCGTTGCCGCCGAGCGAGGTCATCAGCAGCGATAACAGAAAGGTTGCGCCATAGGCCAGCGACAGCAAGAAGCTGGCGAAGCAGAAGACGGCGAATCGAGGATCGGAGGGGGAACGGGTCATCGCTGGTTTCCTTGCAGGGACAGGCGCTGTTTTAGCACGCCTGGGCAAGGGAATAGTCATTGCGATGAAGGAGTAAAGGTCGCGAGATTTGCACCTTTGGTGAAACTCACCGCCGCCCGCGACAGGGTATCGAGGGCGGCGGTGAACTGTTTACTTGATCGTTACCTTCTGCTCGTCGCCCCTGACACCCGGCTCCTTCGCCAGATCGCCGAAGTCGCGCAAGGTCTGCGGCTGGTAGGGGTCGCCGATAAAGCGCGTGCGTGCCACGAACGCCGGGCTGACCAGGCTCTTGGAGCGATCGTGCTCGTCGAAGCTGAGCCCGGCCATGTCGGCCCAGGTGTGGATCAGGCTGGAGCTGCTGTACGGTCGGTCGAGGTTGCCGGCGAAATTCCAGTCGTGAGTGGCGCGCCACTTCGGTGAAGCCCAAGCCATGAACGGGATGGTGTACATCGGCGCGGTCGGCCGGCCTTCGTTGCGGCCCAGGCTGTCGTGCTTGCCGGAGTCGTAGACGTCTTCGCCGTGGTCGGACAGGTACAGCAGGAAGCCGTTGGGGTCGGTGGCGCCAAACTGCTTGATGATGCTCGAGACCACGAAGTCGTTGTACAGCACGGCGTTGTCGTAGCTGTTGTAGGTCTTCACCTGCTCTTCGTTCAGGCCCGGCGGCGTGCCTTCGCGGCCACTGAACTTGGCGAATTCCTGCGGGTAGCGGTAGTCGTAATTGACGTGCGTACCCAGCAGGTGGATCACGATCAGCTTGCGCGGTGCCTTGTCGGCCAGCACCTTGGCGAACGGCTCCAGCACGTCGCCGTCATATTGGGCGGCGTTCTGGTTGCGGTTGTTGTTGAGGTAGACCTGCTCATCGGCCTGCTGCGAGAAGGTCGTGAGCATGGTGTTGCGCTTGGTCAGGGTCTGCTGGTTGGTGATCCACCAGGTTTTGTAGCCGGCCTGCTTCATCACATCGACGATCGACGGCGTCGACAGGAACAGGTCTGGATGCTTTTCATCGGCAAAGGTAAGCACCTGCTGCAGCGACTCGATGGTATACGGACGCGGGCTGACCACGTTGGTGAAGACGCTGAGCTGGTCCTTCATGCGATCCAGCTCGGGGTTGGTTTCACGCGGGTAGCCATACAGGCTCATGTGGCTGCGGTTGGTCGACTCGCCGATGATCAGTACCAGCGTGGCGGGCAGGCCGGCGCCGCTGTCCACCAGATGGGTGAGCGGCGGGACCTTGGCGTTGGCCTCGAGCATCGCTTCCATGCCGCTCAGCTGCTGGCGGTAGTTGCGGTAGCCGATCAGCAGCTGCCAAGGCACGGCGGGCTCGATGTGATCTTCGAATTTCTGCCAGGCGTCGACCAGGGTCGGCGTGCGCGGAATCTGCTTGGCGATCGGCATGGCCACGAACAATGCCAACAGCACTATGCTGACGACCAGTGCCTTGGGCCTGGAAATCCGCACCGGGCGTACGCGGGTCCACAGCAGCACGGCGCCGGCCGTATAGGCCAAGAATGCCGGCACCATCCACCAGACGAAATACTGGCTGAGGTACTCCCCGGCTTCGGCGTCGTTGGATTCGAAAATGACGAAGATCACGCTCTGGGAGAATTCCTGCTGGTAGATCAGGAAGTAACCGAAACTCAGCAGCGAACACAGAAACAGCACCAGGCCCAACACGCCGGCAATCAGGCGCCCGCGCTGGGGAAACAGCAAGACCGGGATCAGCCATAGGGTACTGAGGAAAAACGCATCACGAAAACCGGCAAAGCCGGTGGTGCCGCTGAGCTGGATCAACCCTTGGGTGACGCCAGAAAAGTACCAGAAAAACACGAAAAGCCACGCCAGGCCTTTCCAATCGAAGCGCTGCTTGGCGGGGGTCTTGGGGGTATCGGTGGTCATCGGCTTTCCAAAGACGGCATCGGTCGCGCGAATAGTGGCGCGGTGCTATGCCGGGATTAAAACGGGTGGGGCACCCTAAGCCATCAGTTGTGACATTTATGTCAAAAAAGTTAATCAAAATTGTCATGTGCTGGTTGGTAGGCGGATTAGAGCGTTCTTTTCCTTTTGCCTTGAGGGGGGGCGGATCAGTGTGGTTCTGCTTGCGAGCCGGCCTTGGGGTCGCCGCCCCCACCATTGGCCCCTCGCTGGGGCGCCAGCTCTTGAGAAAGTAAGCCCGCGTTCCGGCCCGCTAGCAGGGCACGCCCCGATGGGCCGTCCATGGCCCAGCGGGGCTTGGCCGGCATCCATGCCGGCCATCCCCGCGCAAGCGTACCTCCACGCGGCCTGCTGAAAGGGGGCGGC